>DRKE01000416.1 GCA_011051925.1 Deltaproteobacteria bacterium | reverse complement strand
GAAGCCCCGGATCTCGCCGTCGAGCTTCGCCCAGACGACGCCGACGTCCGCGATCGGGCTGTTCGTGATCCAGGTCTTGCTGCCCGTGAGGACGTACCCGCCATCGACTTTTTCCGCGCGACTCCGCATTCCGCCCGGATCGGAGCCATGGTCGGGTTCGGTCAAACCGAAACAGCCCACGAGCTCGCCGCGGGCGAGTCCGGGCAGCCACCGTTCGCGCTGGGCTTCGGTTCCGTAGGCGTGGATCGGATGCATCACGAGGGACGATTGCACGCTCATCGCGGACCGATAGCCCGAGTCGACCCGCTCGACCTCCCGGGCGATCAGTCCATAGGCGACGTGCGAGACACCCGCGCAACCGTATTCCTGGGGTAGCGTCGCCCCCAACAGGCCCAGTTCCCCCATCTCCGTCAGGATCTCGCGATCGAATCGTTCTTCGCGATTGGCGCTGAGGACGCGGGGCATCAGTCTGTCCCGGGCGTACTCGCGCGTGCTGTTCCGGATCAGGCGTTCTTCTTCCGTCAGCTGCTCGTCGAGGAGGAGGGGGTCGGACCAGTCGAATCCGGGTCTGCCGGCCATGGGGTCTCCGTGGATCGCGTCGTGGGCGCTGACGCCCGAGGGGGCCGCCCGGGGCGTCGGCGCCGAATCAAGCCTTTTCGTTAGCACGCCGCGAGGCTTGCCGCCGGGTGGCGGGCGCGCGAATGTCTGGCGATGAGACTCCGAATCCTGCTGGTCTGCTTCTTCGTCCTTCTTCCTCTCGCCGCGGTGGCGACCCCGGAGATCGGCCTGCCGATTCCGGACTTCGAGTTCCGGGGCGTGGAGGGTGCCCTCCATCGGAAGGCCGATTTCGTGGGCCGGCGCGGCGTCGTCATCGCCTGGTTTCCGAAGGCGTTCACCCCTGGCTGAACGGCGGAACTCGCGGCGCTGCGTGACAGTGCCCAGGCGCTTTCGGAATTCGACGTCCAGGTCCTCTATGTCAGCCTCGATACGCCCGAGAAGAATGCCGAGTTCGCGGCGTCGATGGACGCAGGGTTTCCGGTCGTGAGTGATCCGGAGGGAAGGGTTGCCAGACGTTTCGGCGTGTTGGGTCCAGGCGGGCTCTACTCCAGGCGGTGGACCTTCTACATCGATGCGGAGGGCATCCTGCGGGCGATCGACAAGGACGTCGAGCCGGCGACCGCGGGCGTGGACATGGTGCACAGGCTCGAGGCACTCGGTTTTCCCAGGCGATCGGAATCGGTGCCTTCGCCAGGAGACGGGTGAGGCGCCGATGTTGCGCGTTCGAGTCGATCCTGTCCGTCCGGCGCCGCGCAGATTGGCGCCCGCGGTCGAGGCGATGCGCCAGGACCAGGTCATCCTCTATCCGACGGATACGGGCTATGCGTTCGGTTGTGCACTCTCGAGCCGCAAGGGAATCGGCGGGATCCGCTCGCTCAAGGGCTTCGATGTCCGCTCGCGCAAGCCGCTCTCGATGCTGGTCAACGATCTGAGTGAATTCGGCCACTATGCGATCATGGGAACCAGCGTCTTCCGGACTGTGCGCCGGATCCTGCCGGGCCCCTACACCATCGTGCTGGAAGCGAGTGCGGAAGTGCCTCGGGACATGCGGAACCGCCATGGCGAGATCGGACTCCGAATGCCCGATTCTCCCCTGTGTCGGATGTTGGTCGACCTGCTGGGGGAACCGGTCGTGACGGGTTCGGTCGTCTCCGGTGATGAGGAGCCCGAGCTGGAGGATCCGGACGAATTCGAACGGATCTTCCGCGGGCGGATCGAAGTCCTGGTCGATGGAGGGCCGATGTGGCCCGAACCCTCGACGATCCTGCAGGCGGACGGAAATGAACTCGTCGTCAGTCGCCTGGGACAGGGGCCCGTTCCCGAAACTTGACCTTTGGCCGCGAGCTGTGAGACTCTGGGTCAGGGAAGTCGAGGGTCGAAATGGAACAACTGAGCGGACTGGACGCGACATTCATCAACATGGAGACGCGTTCGGCACCGACACACGTCGGTGGACTCGCGATCTACGACCAATCGACCGCGCCCGAAGGCCGCGTGACCTTCAAGGGAATCCTGGCGAATCTCGAATCCCGGCTGCATCTGGCACGCTGTTTCCGACAGAAGCTCGTGCGGGTTCCCCTGGGATTCGACCATCCCTACTGGATCGAGGATCCGGATTTCGATCTCGAGTTCCATGTTCGGCACATCGCTCTTCCGAAGCCCGGGGACTGGCGGCAACTCTGTATCCAGGCCGCGCGATTGCACGCTCGCCCGCTCGATCTCGACAAGCCGCTTTGGGAAATGTACGTGATCGAAGGACTCGATCAGGTCGAGGGGCTGCCCGTCGGCAGCTTCGCGATCCTGACGAAGATCCATCACGCCGCGATCGACGGCGTATCCGGTGTCGAGATGACGGCTGCGATCCATGACCTCACACCGGACGCGACGCCGCCGAAGCCCGAGCGGCCCTGGGTGCCGGAATCGGAACCGACGCTTCTGGAGCTGGCGTTGCGCAGTACGGTCAACAACATCCGCCAACCGATCCGCTTCGCCCGGATCCTGAGCGAGGCGGCCCCCCCCGCGATCCGTGCGCTGCTCCAGCAGCGCGACGAGACGATCGAGAAGTCCGGACCGGTTCCCCGCACGCGATTCAACGGGCGCGTCTCGCCCCATCGGGTCTTCGAAGGCCGGAGCTTTTCTCTCGCGGACGTCAAACAGATCCGGAAGAGCGTCGACGGGGCGACGGTCAATGACGTGATCCTGGCCGTCTGCGGCGGGGCGCTGCGGAAATACCTCGAACGCCACAACGAGCTGCCCCGGGAGACGCTGAGCGCCTTCGCGCCGATCTCGACGCGAACGGAGGCGCAGAAGGGGCAGGCGGGCAACCAGGTTTCGGGGATG
>DRKE01000415.1 GCA_011051925.1 Deltaproteobacteria bacterium | reverse complement strand
CGGCGATCGGAAGATTCGAGAAGATGCCGCCGCCGTTGTCGTCCAGGATGAGGATCGTGAGCGGGATCCGTTCGTGGCGGGGAATCGCCAGGGCTCCGAGATCGTGGAGGAATGCGAGGTCTCCGGTCATCAACAACGCCGGGCCGCCGCTGGCCGCAGCAGCGCCGAGGGCACTCGACGTGACCCCGTCGATCCCGTTCGCTCCGCGATTGCAGAGGACCCGGAGCGGAACCGGTCGATTCCGAAGTCCGAGATCGAGCAGTCGGATCGGCATGCTGTTCGAGACGTAGAGCATCGATCCGTCGGGAAGACACGCACACGCCCGTGCCACCACGGAGAGCCCGAACCATTCCGCCTCCGGCCCGACGCTCCTCGACACGACGTTCCGAGCGACACGATTCGCGCGAACGAAACCCTCCCGCCAGGCGGGCATCGATGCCGAGTGGTCCTCGAGCGCGCCAGCCGCCTCGAAGAGCAGGGACCGGGCTCCCCCCCGCACGACCCGGGTCACCCGATGGGACGGGTCGCCCCAATGCTCCCCCTCGTCGAGCCACCAGAGATGCCGGGGGGCGGACGCCTCGATCCAGAGCCGTTGGATCTTCGAGACGGGGACATCCCCGATCCGGACCACGACGTCGGGTCGCATCGACATCCGGAAACGCTCCGAACGCAGGAAGGCATCGGCCAGATCGAGATGGATCGCTCCCGGCGCGTCCGAACCCTCCTGGGATGCCTGCCGGAGGCAGGACGCCGGATCGGCGAGAACCGGCCAACCCGAAGCCCGGGCGAAGGCGTCGATCGACCGGGCCAGCCCGGGTCCCATGTCCATCGGACCGCAACAGATCACACCCCGCGCATGGGCTCGCGCGAGCGCGACGAGTTCTTCGACATCTTCGGGACGGGAGACGGACTCCGCCGTGGAGGTGTGGAAATGCAGATGAGAGGCCTGCGCGCCCATGTCCCGGATCGGAAAGGCATCCGGCCCCGGTGTCAGCGGTTCGCGCAGGGGCCAGTTCAGATGAACCACCCCGGCCGGCCGACCCGCCGCGCGAGCCGCGGCCCGCGAACCGAGCTGCGCGGCATAACGAAGCGGTCCCGCGCCCCCGGCCGGCACGGGGACTTCGACGGACCAGCGACAATGCCGAGCGTAGAGATCCGCCTGCACGATCGTCTGCCCCGCCGCCCAATCGCGCAATTCGGGCGGTCGGTCCGCCGTGAGGACGACCAGCGGAATCCGCGAATAGTGGGCCTCGACAATGGCCGGAAGATAGTTTGCTGCCGCCGTCCCCGAGGTGCAGACGAGCGCGACCGGCCGCTGCGAAGCCCTCGCGAGGCCCAGTGCGAAGAAGCCGGCCGACCTTTCGTCCAGGATGACCCTCGTCCGCAGATCCGGACGCCGGTCGGCCGCTACCGCCAGGGGGGTCGAACGCGAGCCCGGGGAGATCACGACCTCTCGGACGCCCTCCCGGGCAAGCGCCTCGAAGAAGCGATCGATGAAGCGCTGGACCGACGGGGGATCCGCTCGAAAGCCGGTCGACGGCGCATCGGGCTCCGGCGACGGCGACGGCGACGCGATCGACATCCTCAGATCTCCGTGAGCGGCGCGAGCAGGGCTCGAAGCTTGATCCGCGTCTCTGCCAGTTCCGCCTCGGGCTCCGATCCGGAGACGATTCCGGCCCCCGCGAAGAGGACCGCGCGGCCACCGGCCGGAGCCCCGCGAGTCGCCGCGCGATTGCGGATCAACGCCGAACGAAGGGCGACACAGAATTCTCCACCCCCCTCGAGATCGAGCCAGCCGATCGGTGCGGCGTACCAACCGCGCGAAAGACCCTCGAAACTCCGCAACCAGTCCCGGGCCGCCGCGGCCGGCACGCCACACACCGCCGGAGTGGGATGAAGGGCTTCGACGATCTCGAGAATGTCGGCGCGGCCTCCCGACCCGGACCCTTCCGCAAGCCGACCGCGGATCGGTGTTTCGAGATGTTGGATGCCGACGAGCGACCGCAAGGCCGGGCGGGCGGGAATCTCGAGCTCGTCACAGAATGGGGCGAGTCCTTCCCGGATCGCTTCGACCACATGCCGATGTTCCTCGTTTTCCTTGGGACTCCCGAGCAAGCCCTCGGCCAGGCGCCGATCTTCGTCGGGATGGCGACCGCGCGGCGTCGATCCCGCGAGGGCCGCGGTCTCGAGCTGCCGCCCCTTCACCCGGACCAGGGTTTCCGGCGTGGCCGCCAGGAAGGTGTCGCTTCCGCGACCGACGGCAACGAGGGTACACGTCGGATACAGGCCTCGAAGCCGCTCGAGGAATGCGGGGACATCGAATTCCCCATCGTGGTCGACGAGCAGGGATCGGGCGAGCACGATCTTCACCAATCCCCCCCGATCGATCTCGCGAAGCGCATGGCGGACCTGGTCCTCGAAAACGGCATGCTTCCGATCGGATCGGACGAGATAGGTGGGGCCCGGGGGCCAGGTCTCTCCGGCCACGACAGACCCACCCTCCGTCGGAATGCGATCACACGACACCCTCGCCTCGCGGATCCGACCGGCGGCGACCACGTCGGTGCGTCGCGCCTCGAGAGCGGCCCGGACCGACTCGGCGCGGCTCCCGGGTTCCACCCGTGCGAAAAGGGTCCAGAACGCCCGCCCTGCCCGCCGCTCGAGCATCACCTCGGGAAGCAGGAAGCGCGCCGCTGCGAAGGATTTCCATTCAGGCGTCGCAGGCGCGTCGGGATCGAACCCGAAACCCCCGACGAAATCCGCGGCCGACTCCGGTCGTTCCGCTCCGATCCGATCCAGGCGCGCAGAAAGGTCTGCCTTCCAGGCGCGAACGTCGCGAAAGCGATCGCGCCCCTCTGTCTCGATCTCATGGACCGAACCCCAGGCGCAGAGGAACTCGTCGTCCGGGGCTCGCTCCCAATAGAAACGATCCCGATCGGCCGCATGGGCATAGCAGGGAATCGGATTCGCGATTCCGGCCTCGACGGCCCACGCGATCCATCGCGTCCGACCCGAGCGACGTGCTCGGGCGACCGATCGTTCGATCCCCGTTCGAAGGGCCGGATCCGCGGAAAGGTCGGCCTCCGCGATCAGCTCAGGCATGAGCGGGCCCCTCCGCCGACGTGCCAACGGGTGTCAGCGGCCCGCGAACCCCCGTCAGGATCTGTGCCGCACCGAACAGCAGGACCTCCCGATTCACGTCGAGGAATCCGGCGGCAGACAGGAGGGTCCTCAGTTCCGCCGCGCCGGGCAGGTAGGCGGTCGACTGTGGCAGATAGCGATAGGCCATCCTGTCCGACACGATTCCGCCGATCAGCGGCACGACCCGATCGAAATAGAGCGAATGGGCCGCTCGCAGAGGACCCCATTCCGGCCGGTCGACGTCGATCAGTGCGATGCGCCCCCCAGGCTTCACGACACGCGCGATCTCCCGCATCACCCCCCCGAGTGAAACGAAGTTCCGAAGGGCGAATCCGCAGGTCACGACATCGACCGAGGCGCTCCGAAGGGGCAACCATTCGGCGTCCCCCTGGACCGACAGGAACCCGAGTCCCCGCTCCCGCGACTGCCGAAGCATCCGGATCGCGAAATCGACACCCACCACCCGGGCGCCCCGGTCTTCCGCGAGCTCGCAGAAATCCCCCGTCCCGCAGGCGAGATCCATGACGAGGTCCCCCGGCCCGACACCGACGGAATCGAGAGCCCGGCGACGCCAGCGCTGGTCGAGGCCGACGGACATGACGCGGTTGAGCGCGTCATAGCGCGGCGCGATCCGATCGAACATCGCGCGCACCCGGGCCCGCTTCTCGTCGCCGGTCGGAAGGTCGCCTAACGCCATTGAACCTCCAGATGAGCCGAGCGGGTCAGCTCCAGGGCCGCTTCGAGGGCCTCGTCGTCGCCGCGACCCCGGAGTCGGGCGAGCGCCCGGGTGACGATCGTCCGCTGGAAATGGAGCGCGACGATCTGGGTCACACGGGGAAGGAGGCGCTCGAAGATCCGGCGGACGGCGTCCTCATCGCCCTCCGCCGGCTTGCGAACGAAATCATCGAAGAGATCGATCGCACGCTCGGCCAGCCGATCCACGTTCCCTGCATGCAGCGCCGCCAACTCGAGCAGGCGATCGAGGGGCAATCCCATGTCGAGGATGTCGAGCGCCGCGACGACCATCTCGAGGTCGGACCGGGGGAACCGTTCCTCGCCCCGGATCTCGATCGGGGAAAGCAGGCCGGCCTGCACCGCAGCGGAGACCAGCGCCGGGGGAACGCCGGTCCGTTCCGCCAGCTCGCGGCGGGAGACCGTCCCCTCTCCGACGCTCGACGCGGCCAGGGCATCGAGCAGGGTCTTTTCCGTTCGTGGAGGCGTGCTCCTGTCCGGCCCTGCCGAGCCGGGCGGATCGGTCGATTCCTCGAGCAGTTTCCGGATCTGCGCCAGGCTGAACCCCGCCTCGAGGAGCGTCCGGATGCGGCGCAGACGTTCGAGATGCCGATCCGTGTAGATCGCGAAGCGACCGCGACGTTCGGGCGCGGGAAGCAGGCCCCGCCCCTGGTAGAAACGCACCGTATCGACCGCGACCCCCGCCGCCTCGGCGATTTCCGACACCCGATACTCCATGCAAGAACTCTAAGAGTTGTCACTCCAATTGTCGAACCCCGAGCGCTCCCCCTTTGACCCCGAAGGGGAAATCCCCTCAAGCCCTTTTCCCATGCCACCGAAGGAGTGAAGAAGAGTTGGAATCCAACCCGGCGAATCGATGGCTCCACGGCCGATCGCGCCCATCCCCCTGACGAGTTCCCCGATGGACGACCCGAAGACCCCGAAACGCCGCCGCATCATCGTCGAGGAGGGCAGCCTCGTCGTGCTTCACCCCGACGGGCCGGCGGGTGGATTCCCGATGGTCGCCACCGTCGACCATGTCGCGAAGGGGTGGCATTGGTTCCTGGGAAGCTGTGATCCGATCCAGCGGGGCGAGATCGTCGTCGTGGAGTCCGGTGCCCAGGAGGCCGCGCGACACATCACCCGGGCGAAGGTCGTCGCGAGCTCGCCCGGCACCTTCGCGCTGGAGATCGATCCGCTCTGGGAACAGGTCCAGCAGCGCGCGTTCGTTCGGATCTTCGCCCACGGCCTCCAGGTCCGCGTCCTGCGTCCGCGGGATCGCTTCGCCGAGTTGCTGGCCGCCCGAACGGCCGACGATGGGCCCGATGAGCCGGAGGGGAACCCATCGGACGAAGACCGCGGCGAGGGCGCCGTGCATGATCTGATCGATATCTCGGCGGGTGGCATCCGATTCCGATCGGCTCGCGAATACGAACCCGACGAGCAGGTGATCTGCCATTTCGAATTGCCCGGATCGGATTGTTTCGTCCTGCCGGCCCGGGTCGTCCGCCCGGCGGGCGACCCGATGGGACCGCACAAGGAGAGCGTCGCCGTCGAGTTCATCGGCCTCGACGAGCACCACCGATCCCAACTCCTCCGATGGATCTACCGCGAGCAGGTTCGGCGGCATCGGGAGGAGGCGCGGAAGAAGGAAAGGGAGGAGGCGCGGCAGCGAGCCCGCAAGAAGGCCCGCTGCTGAAGGCAGGGTTCCGATCGCGGCCCGACAGCGCGACCGCAGGCCCGCTTCCCGGATCCCGGACGGCCGACACGGCTCGGGATCAGTCGGATCCCGAATCCGCCAGGACCGCGAATCGCGCGAGGACCCGGCCCGAAGCGTCCGCGTCGCGGGCCCCCGCAATCAACCGGTCGGGGTCGATCCCCTCGTCCGCCAGGATGTCCCGCCTGGCTTCGATATAGCCCTGCATGATCTCGCGATCGAATTCGGGATGGAACTGCACCCCCCATTGGCGCGGACCGAAAGCCAGGACGCTATGGGGATCGAGTGCGGTCGTCGCGAGCACACGCGCTCCATCCGGAGGACGCAGGACCGATTCGACGTGGGACATGTGTGCGGGAAACGTCGTGGATCCTCGGAACAGGGGCTCGATGGCCCCCACCGCGTGCGATGGGTGCCCACTCGAGCCTTTCCGGCCCGCGGAAGGGGCGCCTCCGCCATCCTCGTCGTGGCCCGCGTCGAAGCGCACGTCGACCGTGCCCATCTCCCGCCCCCTCGGATTCGGCCCGACCTCTCCCCCGAGCCCATGGGCGATCAGCTGGTGTCCGTAGCAGATGCCGAGGACCGGGAGCGCGTCGGCTTCGACGATCGCGGCAAGCCACCGAGCTGCGTCTTCGCTCCAGTCGGCCCGTTCGCTCACCATCGCCGGCGAGCCGGTCACGACCACGCCGCGCAGGTCCTGCGCGGCCGGCAGGGCTTCCCCGCGATGGGCCGAAACGACTTCGAGGGCGTCCACCGCGAGACCGAGGCCCCGCGCGATCCAGTCCTCGAAGTCCCCCCGTGAGCGGCGGACCGGGGCCAGGGCTTCCCCGGTCTTGAGAATGAGAATCGCACCCTCCTTCAAGCCTGCCTCCCCCCTTCCATCCCGGCGCCCGCGGCCCCGCCCGCGAACCCGATCGATGAGCGCCCTTCGACACGCAGTCTCGAGAGCGCGATCCCCGCTGCCACGCCGACGTTCAGGGAATCCACCCCCGGCTCCATTTCGATCCGGACGCGCCGATCCGCCCCGGCCAGGGCTTCCCTCGAAAGCCCGGCCCCCTCGGTTCCGAGAAGAAGAGCGGTCGGACCCAGCGCTCCGGCATCCAGCGAAGAGAGGGAAACGCTTTCGGCCCCCGGGTCGAGGGCGAGGATCTCGAAGCCCGATGCGCGCAGACCGGCCAGGAGTTCCGGCAGATTCCGGGTCCGCGCGAAGGGCACGCAGAGCGTGCCCCCCATCGAGGTCCGGATCGCCTTGCGGTAGAGAGGATCACAGCAACGCGGGCAGAGCAGGACAGCCCGCCCGCCCAGCGCCATCGCATTGCGGAACACGAGCCCCACGTTGTCGAGATTCGCGAGACCCTCGAGGACGAGGATCCGAGGCGCCTCGAATCGCCGCCGCACGCGCTCGGCCAATGCGATGGGGTCGTCCGCTTCGGCTTCCCCACGGTTCGCCGATCTCGAGCAGGCCGCGAGACATCCGCGATGGATCGGGAATCCGACGACCCGGTCCAGCACCGGCTGCGGTGCGACATAGATCGGACATCCGGGCGCGGCACGCTCGAGATCCGCCTCGAGCGCCTCGAAGGAACGGCGATTCAGCAGGATCGACTCGGGGCGGTAGGCGGAGCGCGTGAGCAG
This sequence comes from Deltaproteobacteria bacterium, assembly GCA_011051925.1. Lineage (GTDB taxonomy): Bacteria > Myxococcota_A > UBA9160 > UBA9160 > UBA4427 > UBA4427. The sequence goes on along the minus strand of DRKE01000415.1, from coordinate 2,353 downwards.
GACCCGCAGGACGCCCCGTCCTTCCACGATGAAGCGCCCCCGCCGCGTCGCGAGGGTCGCATCCTTCAGGTTCCGGTAGTCGGCGAGGCGGGGATCCTCGAAATCTCCGATCGTTTCGAGATCCATCGCGGGAGCGAAGCACATCGGTGGTGGGCTGCAACGATCCGACGAAGAGCAGCGTCGCGCGGGGTCCCGGAAACGGGGCCGCCCCGCCGCTCGAGGAGACGGCGGGGCGGCGATCCATCCAGGGAAGAATGGATCATCCATCCAGAAGACGAGAATCAGGGCGACAGCATCAGCCGTGGGGCCCGGAGGCCGAGCGCAGCATGGACGGAGCTTCTGGATCGGATTCGAAGGTGTCGACCGCAGCCAGACCGATCACGACCAGACCGATGACGGTATGGAACCCGGTGCGTATCCAGAGCAATGCGTGCGCCATCGACTCTTCCCCGGCGCGGGGATCGTCCCAACGCGCCCGAGTTCGACCGTCCCCCCGTGGTCTCGTCCATCCCGACCGGAACCCGCCCTTGCGGAGGGAGCCGATCGATTGGGTGTGAGTGGGGGGCGCGCCGGGAGAAGTGACGCGGATTCACGCCCGGAGACCGCGCCGGGCCCGTCGGGTCCCGAACCTGCACGCGGTCTTCCGCCGGGCCGCCGGTCGCGACGCCCGACCGGAGGCGGGCGAACCCATCGGAGCCGGATCCCGCGCGCGGGTGGCTCAGAACTGCGCGAAGAAGTCGTTGCCCTTGTCGTCGATGATGATGAAGGCCGGGAAATCCTCGACCTCGATCCGCCAGATCGCTTCCATGCCGAGTTCCTCGTATTCCTGGATCTCGACGCTCTTGATGCACTCCTTGGCGAGGATCGCGGCCGGCCCGCCGATCGACCCGAGATAGAAGCCGCCATGCCTCGCGCACGCCTCGGTGACCGCCTTCGACCGGTTGCCCTTGGCGAGCATCACGAGCGAACCGCCATGGGACTGGAAGAGATCGACGTAGGCATCCATCCGCCCGGCCGTCGTCGGCCCGAAGGAGCCCGAGACATAGCCCTCGGGCGTCTTCGCCGGCCCCGCGTAGTAGATCGGATGGTCCTTGAAGTACCGGGGCAGATCCTCACCGCGTTCGAGCCGCTCCTTCAGCTTCGCGTGGGCGATATCGCGGGCCACGATGATCGTTCCCGTGAGCGAGACCTGAGTCGTCACGGGATATTGCGACAGATCGGCCCGGATCTCGTCCATCGGTCGATCGAGATCGATCGGAACCGGATCCCGGGTGAGTTCGTGTGCGGCCATGTCGGGCATGAAGCGGGCGGGATCGGTTTCCAGCTGTTCGAGGAAGACGCCCTCCTTCGTGATCTTGCCGAGGATCTGGCGATCCGCCGAACACGACACGCCGATGCCGACGGGACAGGACGCGCCATGCCGGGGCATCCGGATGACGCGGACATCGTGACAGAAATACTTGCCCCCGAACTGCGCTCCGATGCCGACCTTCCGCGTGATCTCGAGGATCTCCTCCTCGAGTTCGACGTCGCGGAAGGCGCGCCCGAGCTCGTTGCCCGAGGTCGGCAGCGAATCGAGATAGCGACAGCTCGCGAGCTTCACCGTCTTGAGGGTGGCCTCGGCCGACGTCCCGCCGATCACGATCGCCAGATGGTAGGGCGGGCAGGCCGCCGTCCCGAGCAGCTTGATCTTCTCGGAGAAGAACTTCGTGAGCGACTCGGGATTGAGCAGCGCCTTCGTCTCCTGGAAGAGGAAGGTCTTGTTCGCCGATCCGCCCCCCTTCGTGATGAAGAGGAACTTGTATTCATCCCCCTGGACCGCGGACAGATCGATCTGGGCCGGAAGGTTCGTTCCCGTGTTCTTCTCTTCGTACATGCTGAGGGGCGCGAGCTGGCTGTAGCGGAGATTCGCATGGGTGTAGGTCTCGTAGACGCCCCGCGAGAGCGCCTCCTCGTCGTTGCCGGAAACCCAGACGTTCTCGCCCTTCTTGGCCACGATGATGGCCGTCCCCGTATCCTGACAGGAAGGCAGCACCATGCCCGAAGAGACGTTGGCATTCTTCAACAATTCGAGCGCCACGAAGCGATCGTTGTCCGAGGCCTCGGGATCTTCGAGGATCTTGGCGAGCTGGGCGAGATGACCGGGCCGGAAGAGATGCGAGACATCGCGAATCGCCTCCGCCGCGAGTCGGGTCAGCGCTTCGGGCCCGACCTTCAGGATCGAGCGGCCGTCGACCTCGATCGTCGAGACATGGTCCTTCCCGAGGCTCCGGTAGGGTGTCTCGTCGGGGCCGAGTTCGAACATCTCCTGATACTGAAAATCGGCCATCGCATCCTCTCCCTCGATTCATGG
>DRKE01000414.1 GCA_011051925.1 Deltaproteobacteria bacterium | reverse complement strand
GGCTTCCTTCACGATCGACCAGGTCTTCGGCCGGGTCCTCGAACAGCTGAAGAACCGCTGAACGGATGGGGCGCGACCGTCTGACGCCGATCCCCGTCCATGAATGGCGTCGTCGAAAGGCGGACCGGGGCTAGATCCTGGTGGCGGCGGCCCGACGAGCGGTCGCGTCCGCGATCCGCTGCGGCACCAACTTCATCAACCCGTTCCGGAACGCGGCAAGCGGACGACTCTCCAGTTGTCCCAGCCACCCGATACGACGGGACTGATCGGCAACGAAGCGGACGCGGGGTCCACGCCGCTCGATGAAGGCGGGCAGGACCCTTTCCCACGAAGCTCCGGAGGCCAGCATCTCGACGAGGATCACGGCGTCTTCCAGAGCCATCGCGGCGCCCTGGCCCATGTTCGGTGTCATCGCATGGGCCGCATCGCCGATCAGCAGCACCCGCCCCCGATGCCAGGCATGACCGGGTCGCTCCGCGAGATCGTTGTGGATCAGCTGGTCCGCTCTTTCGAGCTGCTCCACGACGGCGGGCGCATGCCCTTCGAACTCGGCAAAGCGCTTTCGGAATCGCTCGATCCGTCCCTCGAGCGGATCCTCGTCGCCCTCCGGTGCGTTGGCGCACGCGAAGCAGTAGACCCGACCTCCACCGATGGGCACCAGCCCGAGTCGTTTGCCCACGCCCCACATCTCCTGCATGCGATCGAGGCCCCGTGGAGTCCGGACGACGAAGCGCCAACACGTGTACCCAGCGTAGGTGGGAGGTGTTTCTCCGAAGATCTGGGTTCGAGTGCGGGAATGAAGGCCGTCCGCCCCGATGACCCGGTCGAATTCCGACACGCTTCCGTCCGACAACTCGACTTCGACCACCTCGCCGTGATCGACGAGTCGCTCGACGGTCGTCCCCGTATGGGATTCGAGATCGGAACACGCCGAGAGGAGGAGTTCGTGGAGGAATGCCCTGTGGATCGCGATCGTCGGACCGAATTCGCTCTCGAGCGACCGGAAGTCCATTCGCGACAAGCATCGACCGCGACGATCGGTCACTTCGCCCACTCCGAGAACGTGACCCACCCGCCGGGCGGATTCGTCGAGGCCCAGTCGGCGGAGCATCGCCATCGCGTTGACCCCGAGGATGATTCCGGCACCGACGGCGCCGAATCCGGGTGCCCGCTCGACGAGAACCGGTCGCAACCCGCGCCGCTCGAGCCCGATGGCCAGGGCCAGCCCACCGATTCCCGCCCCGACGATGAGCACGCGCTCTTCTTCGTTCATGGTTCCAGTCCCTCCACCAACAACGCCAGGCCACGCCGAAGCCGGGCGCGAACCTGGCGCGCGCCGAGCCGACCCGACCCGAGCCAGGCCTGCACGAGATGGGCATACTGACCTGCGACGAGGGAGCCCATCTCCTCGGGGCCGACATCCTTTCGCAGCTCGCCCCGGGCCTGTGCCGTCTCGGCGATTTCGGAGAGGCCAGCCCGCAGCGCCTGGTTCAGTTGCATCAGCTCGGGGGGGTTCTCGGGCCGGAAGAGCAGTTCACGGACGTAGTTCCTGGCCAACCGGGTGTCTCGCGCGTAGAGCGCCAGGAATGGATTCAGGAAGGCGAGCCATCGATCGACAGGCGTTCCCCGGGTGGGGATCGGTCGAGAGAGGATGCGGCGCGCATCCTGCTCGAATACCCACAACAGGAGTTCACGTTTGTCCCTGACGTACAGGAAGAGGGTGCCCGTCCCGACGGCGGCGCGCTCGCAGACCTGACGTCCCGTCGTCTCATCGAAGCCCTGTTCTGCGAAGAGGGAACGTGCAGCCGCGAGAATCCGCGCACGCTTCTCCCTCTTGTTCCGTTCGCGCTTGCTGCCCCCTGCGCCGGCTTCGCCCGCTCCACCGTCCTCCTCCTGTCCGGCCTTCGCCCGCCGCGAAGCAACCGGCCGCGCTCTCTTCTTCCGGCCCATCTTCCACTCTGATCAAAACTGATCGTGATCAGTTTCGTCGTCTCGCGGGAATCCCGCAACCCGAGTCGAAGATGGAGCGCTTGCCAATCCGTCGTCACGATGGAAAGCTGTCCGACCGGAGCGGGGCATGACCCGCCCGTGAATCGAAGGAGGCCCATCTCCATGCGATCCAGCGTCGCCTCGCGGCCGGCCTTCTCCCGGATCCTCTGCTTCGCGCTCGTGCTTTCCCTCGCGGGCTGCGCCAGGGCCCCCGTCGGAAGTCGCCACGAAATCGTCCTCTTTCCGGCCCGCGAGGTCGTGACCCTCGACCCCCTTCATCCCCGGGTCGAGGCGGTCGCGATCGCAGGAGACTCGATCCTCGCGACGGGCGGCCTCGAAGAGCTGAAGGCGGCGTTTCGCGAACGCTCTTTCACGCTCGACCGACGCTTCGAAAACCGCGTGCTCGTACCCGGCTTCATCAATCAACACGAACATGCCTGGCTTGCCGCGATCGTGATGATCGCGGACATCATTTCCATCGAGGACTGGGTGCTACCGGATCGGACGATTCCCCGGGCCGTCGACGGGGCCGACTATCGCCGTCGTCTGGCGGACCTTGTCAGCCGCCATGCCCGGATGAACGCGGACGACGTGCTCTATACCTGGGGATACCACCAACTCTTCCACGGCAGCCTCTCGCGCTCGGACCTCGACGAAATCAGTCGGGAGATTCCGATCGTCGTCCTGCAGCGCTCCATGCATGAGATGATCTTCAACACCCGCGCCCTCGAACGATTCGGCATTGATAAAGGCCGGGTCGCCTCGATGCCCGAGCCAGCGCGTAGACAGACCGACCTCGAGAACGGACATTTCTGGGAGCAGGGCTTGTTCGGGATCGTGCCCCTGGTCTTTTCCGACCTGCTCGCTCCGGATCGGTACCTGCCCGCCCTCGAGAGAGTCGAGCGCTATTGGCACGCTGCGGGAAGCACCCTCGTCGCGGAACCCGGGGGACTGGTCTCGCCCGCATTGAAGGCGATGCAGAACCAGGTACTCGGCGATCCGGAGACGCCTTTCCGGATGCTCTACATCGCCGACGGAAAGACGCTCGTGGCGCGTCATCCTGCTTCACGGGTCATCGCGGAAACCGAAAAGCTGTTCGGCTCTGCCGAAGGCATGACCCGTTTCCTTCCGAAACAAGTGAAGCTCTTCGCCGATGGGGCGATGTTCAGCCAATTGATGCAGATGAGGGACGGCTATCTCGATGGCCATCGGGGCGAATGGCTGATGCAGCCCGAAGTATTCAGGAAGGCCTTTCGGATCTACTGGGATGCCGGCTACCAGATTCATGTCCACCAGAACGGCGACGCCGGTCTCGATCTCGTACTCGACACGCTCGAAGCGAACATGAAGCGCAACCCGCGCGAGGACCATCGGACCGTCATCGTCCATTTCGGGTTTTCCCGCCCTGACCAGGTCGCTCGGATCTCGCGGCTCGGCGCCTTCGTGAGTGCCAATCCCTTCTATCCCGTGGTCCTGGCGAATCGCTACAGCGAGGTCGGGATCGGACCCGAGCGAGCGGAAGAGATGGTCCGCCTCGGCGACGTCGTTCGAGCCGGAATCCCGCTTTCATTGCATGCGGACATGCCGATGGCCCCTGGCCGTCCCCTGCTTCTCATGTGGAGTGCCGTCAATCGTGGGACCGTGGATGGAAACGTCGTCGCCCCCGAACAGAGAATCAGTCCCGAACAGGCGCTACGCGCCGTCACGATCGAGGCGGCGCGTTCGCTCCGGCTCGAAGACCGCGTGGGTACGATCGAGCCCGGAAAGCTCGCGAACATCACCGTGCTCGCCGAGAATCCGCTCGACGTCGATCCCGGGACGATCAAGGACATCGGCGTCGTGGCAACGATCCACGAAGGTCGGGTGCTGCCGGTCAGATGAGCTTCTGCGGATCGGAAGCGAGCCGCAGGCAATCGCGATCCACCACCGCTTCGACTCTCAGAGCCAGAGGGCCAGGACCTCTCGCAGGCGTTCCCGGGCGAGCGGTTTGAGGGCGACATCCGACATGCCCGCCTCGAGACAGCGCTCCCGATCCTCACTCTGGGCGTTCGCGGTAAAGGCGATGATCGGAAGAGTCGAGAATCGTCCGCCCAGGGCGCGGATGCGCCGCGTCGCCTCGTAGCCGTCCATCCCGGGCATCTGACAATCCATGAGCAGGAGATCGAAGGATTCCTTCGCGACCCGTTCGAACGCTTCGCCCCCGTCCGCTGCCGTTTCGACCGTGCATCCGACGCGTTCGAGCATCTTTCTCGCGACCAGTCGGTTCACCTGATTGTCGTCCACCACGAGGACATGCGCTTCGAAGAGCGCCTCTTCCTCCGGCGACGCATCTGCCTCCGTCCGTCCGAGAGGGCACTCCGCACCCGGAAGTTCGAGCTCGATCCAGAAGGTCGAGCCTCGGCCGGGTTCGCTCTCGACACCGATCCGTCCCCCCATCAGTTCGACGAGGCGCTGGCAGATGGCCAGTCCGAGTCCCGTCCCGCCGAAACTCCGTGTCGTCGACTCTTCCGCCTGGGAGAATCGTTCGAAGATCCGCTCCCGATTCTCGGGTGCGATACCGATTCCATCATCCTCGACGGCAATCCGGATGCCGTTCGATCCGCCTTCCCGGGAGTCCACACGGACCCGGATCACGACATGACCCTCCGGCGAGAACTTGATCGCATTGCCGACGAGATTGACGAGGATCTGCCGGATCCGGACCGGGTCTCCCGAGAGTCCGGGAAGACTCCCATCCCCGTCGTCGATCTCGACGTGGACCCCCTTCTCACTCGCCACGGGACCGAGCATCGAGACGACTTCGGCAATCAGGCTCCGCAGATCGAAAGGCACGGACTCGAGTTCGATCTGGCCCGCTTCGATCTTCGAGAAATCGAGGATGTCATTGATGATGACGAGCAGGGTCGAGCCGGAGGACCGTGCGATCTCGACGAGTTCCCTCTGGTCAGCGTCGAGCTTCGTCGAACCAAGCAGATCGATCGTACCGAGAATGCCATTCATCGGCGTTCGGATTTCATGACTCATCGTCGCCAGGAAATCCGCCTTCGCTCGGGCTGCCTTCTCCGCGGTCGCTCGCGCCTCTTCGAGCTCCCGATTGGAACGTTCGAGGGAACGCGTTGCCCGTTCGCGAAGGATGAATCCGCCCAGGGCATCGGACACGGCCTTCAGGAAATGGACCTCACGTTCGCTTCGCTTCGATCCGTCGGGAAGGTAGAGCACGAGAACGCCGAGGGTCTCCTTGTGGGAGACGATCGGAATGCTGTAGTGGCCATGGGGAGCCATGCCTTCGAAGCGGATCTCGTGGCGTTCGTCGATGCACGAGCTGAAGACCAGCTCCTGGGAGCGTGCCGCACGGCCGCAGAGGCAATGACCGAACTCGACCCGCGCGCACAGCCCGAGAAGCGGCGGAGAGAGGTTGAGACTGCAGGTCAGGCTGAGGGCGGGAGGATCGCCCTCGACGATGAAGATGCCTCCTTTCTTCTCGATTCCGAGCCAGGAAACCGCCAGGACCTCTTCGAGAACCTGCTCGAGGGCTTCTTCGAAGGGAACGGGTTCGAGGATCGCACGCAGGACGTTGTTGAGCGCGAGCTGTTCTTCCTGGCCGAAGTGCAGGTCCGGACGGGGCTGGATCATCTTCTTGATTTCGGATGGTCGCCCAACGAACACGATGGATGGAAGGCCCGGGAGATCCATCGGGAATCGACCGTAGGCGCCTTCTCCGATCAGCCTGCAACCCCATCCGCTCGACGGGCCAGTTCTTCGAAAGCCGTTTCGACCGCCGTCACGAGTTCATGGAGGTCGGGCATGAGATTCCAGTCCGCCGAGAAGCCCCATGAGAGCGTTCCCGCATAGCTGAAGAGTGCGATCCCGAGACCGAGCTGGCCCAGAAGCGGAACGAGCGGGTGCGCGACCAGCATCTGGGACTCGAGCAGGTAGAGGGGAGCCTGGGGACCGGGGACGTTCGTGATGACCATGTTGAAGGGCGTTCCGTAGTTCATGAGTCGCGCACCAAGGGATAGGAGGGCCGATCCCGTCCACTCCGTCACTTCGCTCAGCGCGAGGGCGCCGAGTGCCTGGTGGCTCTCCTTCAGACCCCGGGTCGTCTCGCGGATGATCGACAGGCGCTCGACGGGATCGCGTTCGGCCAGGGGAAGCGGAACGATCCAGGCCGAGACTCGATTCCCGAGCTCGCCCTTCTCGGCGGGGCTGCGCACACTGACGGGCGTCATGACCCGGAAGTCGAGTTCCGACAGGTCGACCTTCCGCACGCGTTCGAGATAATCGGCCAGACCACCCGCCGCCGTCGCCAGGACGACGTCGTTCAGACTGCCGCCGAGCTTTCGACGAACGGCCTTGATGCGCGTGATCGACATCGGCAGCCAGTCGATCCGGCGATGGGGCCCGATCGGTTGATTGAAGGGTACGGGGGTGGCCATGTGTGCCCCATCGGAAGCGAACCGCGAGAGCGCACGCAGGCGCTCCGCCAGTTCATGCCGGACATCGTCTTCGTCCCGGACCAGCCGAACGCCCTCTTCAGCGAGCGCGAGCGGGGCGCGTGCCAGTCGGGCCATCTCGTCCATCGCGAGCTGGAGCCGGCTCGGACGCGGACGGGGTCGGAAGGGGCGAGGGGGGTCGACCTTTTCGACCGGTTCGAAGGTCAAGAGCTCCGCGAGCAGCTCGGCGCCCGAGACACCGTCGACCATGCAGTGATGGACCTTCGAGATCAACGCGATGCGATCCCCCTCGACGCCTTCGACGATCCAGAGTTCCCAGAGTGGTTTGTCCCGATCCAGACGCTGCGAGAAGATGCGCCCGACCAGCCGCTTCAGCTGCCTTTCGTTCCCCGGATGGGGCAGTGCGCTATGCCGCACGTGGTAGTGGATGTTGAAATCGGCATCGTCGACCCAGATCGGATGTTTCTCGATCGGTGTCCGATCGAGCCGCTGTCGATACCGCGGGATGCGGTCGAGGCGGGATTCGACGTATCGGGTGATCCGATCGAAATCGATGTTGCCTTCCGGGTCGCGAAGGGGTTCGGCTTCGAAGATCTGGGTCGAGGCGATGTGCATCCCCGCATCTCCGCTCTCGTAGACGAGAAAGGAGTTGTCCAGCATCGAAAGTCGTTCGTAGTAGGCATCGCTCATCGGCAGGGGTCTCCTTCGGCGGCTACCCGGACAGGGTGGCAGGGAAATGCCGCCATGGCACGTTCCTCCGATGTCGATGCCGGAAATCCGTCCGGATCGACGAGGGCCCGGAGCCGGCGGAAGTGGGACAAAGAGTCCCCCCGGATCAGGGCAGACCGGCTCCGGGCACGTCCACCGCGACGACTTCGATCCGCCCGCGGCGATCTCCCGTCTTCGCCGGATCCGAATCGGGCGAAGTGCAGATGAAGAGGGTCCTGCGATCCGGACCACCCAACATGCAGGCAAAGGCCTCGTGTTCGACCGCGATCCGGTCGATCACTTCACCCCCCTCGCGAACCCGTGCCACCCCTCCCTGCCCCACCGGAGACGCGACCCAGATGGCGCCTTCGGCATCGAGGCAGATCCCGTCGGGAACGAAGCCCTCGAGCTGCGCCCAGACCCGCCGCCTGGAGAGTCGCCCGTCCTGGGCGAGATCAAAGGCCGTGAGACGCGCCCCGAACGACTCTCCCACGATCAGGGTCCTTCCGTCGGGCGTGATCACCATCCCGTTCGGGAAGAGAAGATCGGCCGCTGCGACTTCCGCTTCGCCATCCGGCCGTACCAGGATCAGGTTCGCACCGATCGGATCGTCTCCGGCGTGGAGATCGAAACCGAAATTCCCGACGTAGGCATGACCCCGGGAATCGACGACCATGTCGTTGCAGTGGAAGGACGCCAGGCCCGAAAGGTCGGCGACTTCGGTCAACCCCTTCGGATCGAGCCGCAACAGGCGCCGGTCCTGCATCGACACCACGAGGAGTCGGCCGTCGGGAAGCCATCCCAACCCAGAAGGTTCCGCCTCGACCTCGACGATGGTCTCGGCGATGCCGTCCATCCCGACCGCCATGACCCGCCCGGCATGCATGTCGGAGAACCAGAGTCGATCCTCGTGCCAGCGGGGACCTTCGGGGAAACGCAGACCATCGAGGAGCACTTCCGGCGTCTTCATGGATCCCCCTCCGATTCGATCACGAAATGATGCTCAAGCCCGCCTCACGAAGCGATCAAAGGCCTTCGGATAGCGGTGCTTCACGAGAACCAGGATACCGAAGAGAAGGGTCTCCTCGATGGCGAACTGGAGACCGTTGATCAGCCCGCCCACGACGAGCAGTCCCTGGATCAACGACACCCAGACGAAATCCTGGACCTGATCCCGGCAGATTCCGCAGACCGGAATCCCGAAGAGCCGGACCGCCGTCTGCATTCGGCAGTAGAGACATCGCCATGGCCTGTCTGGGACGGG
>DRKE01000413.1 GCA_011051925.1 Deltaproteobacteria bacterium | reverse complement strand
TGGCGGAATCCGGGGTCAGCTTCGAACTCGAGGCCGATGGCATCGACATCCCCGCGCCCGAACCGGATCCCGTCGGGACGCCCGCCCCCCGCACGCGGAAGCGACGGCTCCGGGAGCAGAACAGCGCGCGGGTCCGGGAGCTCGTCCGCCGAACCGGGCGACGACATGCCGAAGTCAATGCCGAATTGAATCGCCGGGTGGGGATCCGCCGGATCACCGAAGCGACCGTGACCGAACTGGTTCGACGGATCGAGGTCGCCGATCGCTGGCTCGAACGGATCCGCGGGCCGGTCAGCGCGCGATCTCTTTGACGCGACCGCGATCGTCGAAGCGGATCACGAAAGTCGACCAGCGATTGCGCCAGTATTTCCAGGCAGGCCCGTCGAGATCCATCGTGCCCACGGCCGGCGGCGGACCGATCGCGGCCAGGACCGCCTCGCGCCTCATCCCGACCTCGACCTCGCCGGCCTCGATCGCACGTCGCTCCTCCGGCGTGAACCCGGACAGGTCGATCGGCTCCGGCGAGAAGAAGGTCGAGAAGGCCTCCTCGGGCGTGTCCAGCGTGTGTTTCTTGACGTGCTCGAACAGGAAGGTCTGCCCGCCATCGACCCGCTCCAGCTTGAACCGGTAGCGGCGCTTCGAAACGAAGCGGACCGGCGTATTGATCGGGATCATCATGGCGCTGTCGGGAATGCGGTAGTTGGTCGAGCGGACACGGTTCCGATCGAGCGGGATCGTGAATCGCGTGTAGTAGATGTCATGATCCGCTCCAGAGCCCTCCGGCAGTCCAGCACCGCCCGAAGCGCAGCCGACGGCAGCCACCACGAGCAGAGGGAAGAAAAGGCGAAGGCCCCGTCCGAGCGCACCCGGCGAAGAGGCTCTGCGGGCTGGGATCCGCGATGGTTTCGTGGACAGGCGGTGATCGATCGGCTTCGTCATCCCGGGAAACTAGCGACGCTCCGAACCTCCGAGCAAGGGCAGCCCGTCGGATCCGATGCTCTCCGGGGACGGTAGAGCCCCCAGCACTCACGCAGCGCCCGGATCCGGGGTTCCGATCGACCGGATCGGGGGATCCCCCGACACGCTCAGCGTCGACGGAGACCGCTCCCCACGACGAGGCTTCCCAACCCGAAGAGGAGGGCCGCCCGGGGCTCGGGCACCGGTGCCGAAACGATCCCCCCGCCCAGATCGATGCCTCGGAGCCGCGTCGCGGGCTGGCCGTTGATCACGACGTTTCCGAGGGGCCGATCCTCCACGGCGTTCTCCCAGTTGTTGCCCCAGAGGCGATACTGCCCACTCGCGGAGCAGAGTCCGTTCGCGTCACAGCGCCCGTCGGTCAGGTCGAAATTGTAGAAGTAGAACGACCCGACCTCGACGTCACCACCCGCATCGACGAGCTCGTATCCCAGGGCCCCGATCAATCCGCCCTCGGCCACGCCGAAATCGAGAACCGAGGCGCCAACGTTGAAGATCGATCCGCCGTCGAGCGCGAGAGAGGCATCGTCCAGACGAAGGACCGACCCCGTCAGATCTCCGCTGAGGAACTGCGTCGGCCCGGCAAAGGCGTACTCGATCGCTCCACCGGCGTAGAGATCGATGCCACCGAGGGTCATGTGTCCACCCGTCGCCCCATGGATCACCGAGAAACCGAAATTGCCATCGATCGTCTTCCAGGGTTCGACGGAGACCGAGACCGGCGTGGCTGCCGCGACCAGCGGAGCCAGGACGAAAAGAGCCAGGGAGAAGATGAATTGCCGCATGCTGATCTGGACCTCATTCATTCGTGTTTCCGGACGACCCCGCCCGGCGGATCGCCCGAAGCGATCATCGATGCCCCATCCCCTCCGGTCAGTGAGTTCCCGCGACGCAGGAAGGATGTATCCAAAATACCACGATCAAGAAGGGTCTAATCAGAAAACTTCAATCCATCCGGAGGGTTGCCGGTGCGCTGCAAATCGCCTGCACCTCCCTCATCCGCCCCTCGAGGCACGACCGATCCGGGTCGTCCCGGAATGGACCGGTATCGTTCCGGGCCATGGCCCGAGCGAGACGATCCCGCCGCCGCACGCGATCCCGCTCGGGACGCCGATCGATCCGAGCCCGGCGCTCGGGGCGTCGCCTCCGACACGTCGCCTGGCTCGCGTTCCGGGGCGCCCTTTTCGTCACGGCGCCCTTCTTCCTGCTGGTCCGGGGTTCGGTTCTCGCCCATCGGCACTTCGGAACCCATGGCTGGATCTCGCTCGGCGTCGGCGGACTCCTCGCGAGCCTGGCCCTCGCGGTCGTCGCGGCCTGGCTCTGGCGGCGGCTCACCGGCCGACGTCGCTTCATCGCCATCGCGCGCAACCTGGCCCTGCCCGCCGTGGCGATCTTCTCCCTCTACTGTCTCGGCTGGTTGTCCAGCCTGAATGCCAAATCCCCGGAAATCCACGACCTCTACACCGATCTCCATCCGAGCCTCCGTCTGGCCCTCGGCACGGTCATCCTCGCCGATCCGGATGTCGTGATCACGGAGATCCGGCGCAGCCCTTCGGACTACCGCCGGATGGGGCTGCCCCCGGTCGAACGCTCGCTCCACTTCGAACAGCCCGACGGCTGGATCCATGCCGTCGACCTCCGAACCCGCGGCCGGAGCGGCCTCCACAACGGGTTGTCGCAGCTCTATTTCCGGGCGATGGGCTTCCGTGCACTCCGACATGGCGGCACGGGAGATCACCTTCATGTGGCACTTCCGCGTCCCCTTCGCTGACCCACCGCGACCGGAGCGCGACGGCGGACTCCCCGCCTCCCGGATTCCACCCGGCCCTCCCGAACGAACCGCGCCGCCTCACCCAGCCGGGATTTCTGGGATAACTTCACGGCGTCCCCAGAACCGCTGGCGAGGGAGCGACCTTGAAGACCCTGATCGAAGACTACGAAAGCTTTCCGGGCGAACACTGCGGCTCGGCCGCCATGCGCGGACTGCTCAAGTACTACTGCGGGCTCGAACTGCCCGAACCCGCCATCTTCGGTCTCGGCGCCGGGGCCGCCACGGTCTATCTCTCCGGACCGTCGGTCGATCCTGGTGCGGTCGTCTTCGGTCGCACGGCCAGCATGGAGCAGGACCTCGCCCTGAACCTCCAGATCGACTACCGGGAACGCCCGGAACCCGACGATGACGAAGCCTGGCGCATCGCTCGCGAGGAGGTGCTCGCCGGCCGACCGACGATGCTGACCGGAGACATCCTCTATCTCGACTACCGGGAGTACAAGGTCCATTTCCCGGCCCATCGCTTCGTCCTGCTCGGCTTCGACGACGAGACGGAGAAGGCCTACATCGCCGATCGGATCCGTCCCGAGCCCGAACTCTGCTCGTATGCGGCGCTCATCAAGAGCCGGAATCCGCCGGAAGGCATGTCGACCCACAATCTCTGGGGACGCTTCCACGACACGGCCGTCGGCCGGGATCTCGCCGAAGCCGCGCGACTCGCGATCTCGAAATGCGCGAAGTCCATGCTGGCCGAGGCGCCAGCGGCCGAGGAGACCTCCGAAGGAATCGAGGCCATGGCGAGCGAGGGGACCCGGGTCGCAACCGGGATCGCGGGCGCCCGGGTCCTAGCGGAAGAGATCGAAAGCTGGTCCACGCGGGAAGACGCGGTCTCCCTCGCGAGCTTCAATGCGAGCTGCCTCGAGAAATTCGGAAACGGCGGTGGCAATTTCCGCCGGCTCTATTCGGGTTTCCTTTCCTGGGCACGCGATCTCGATCCCCGCCTGGTTCCCGAATCCGCTCCCGCTCTCGCCCTCGAAGCCGCCGACGCCTGGACCGCCGTCAGCAACGCGCTCTTCGCCGCGTCGAAGGACGTCGCCAACGGAAAGCACTGGAGCGATGCGGCCCAGCACGCCTCGCGCATGGTCGATCTCGAGGACCGCCTCTTCCGTTCCCTGGCGGACAACGCGGCCTGAACTCCTTCCGATGGGTCGAGCGGACACGATTCCCGACAAGACCTGCGCTTGCACGGGTGTTCGATGGTGTGCGCAGTGCCGCGATCCCCGCGTCCGGCGGGCGCATCGGATGGATGATGTGATTCCGCTTCCCTGGCCGCTCTCTTCCCGGACAGTGGACCCTCACGAGAGGCCATCGGAATCCCCGGAGCGTGTTGCCGGCGCCGAACGCGTCAAGATCAGCGAGTTCGACCTGGACCTGCAGAGGGCGCCCGACTGCCCTTCGTTTCGAGGCGTGCGCGTCTTTCGCGACTTCCTGTCCCGGAGCGAGGAAGCCTGCCTTCTCGAGAAGATCGAGACCGCTCCCTTCAAGCGGGCGCAGAGCGGAAAACTGAAGCAGCATTTCGGGCCGCGAATGAATTTCAACAAGCGGAAGATGAATGCTAGTGGATTTCACGGCCTTCCCGAGTATGCGCGCAGGATCGAGACACGATTCCGCGACTGCGTCCAGGGGCTCGATCCATCGGAAGAAAGCGGGATGGAGGCATTCCATGCGGCCACTGCATCCTTCGAAACCACCGACGTGTTCGTCCTCCGTTACCGGGAACGCGACCTGTCCAATCTCGATTTCCATCGCGATGACACGTTCGCGTACGGC
>DRKE01000412.1 GCA_011051925.1 Deltaproteobacteria bacterium | reverse complement strand
TTCACGCTCGGTGTCTCCGGGTCGTTGTACCAGATGGCGTCGCCCTGGATCGAAGCGCCGCCGAGCGTTCCTTCGCGAATCCGCATCTGCATCCCGTGGCGAAGGGGTTCGACGAGGACGCGCAGATCGCGAAGGGGCCATCGGAAGAGGGGATGATCGAGGTGGTCGATGGCCAGGCCGATCGCTTTCACGGGGGGCAGGGCGTCGGGATCCCGGGGGCGCAGGATCTGGAGCAGCGGCCGGAGGCCGGGAACCGGTGGCGGCACGATGGAAACCGTTCCGACCGCATCCGAAGCGCGGATCAGATGGGAGACGCCGTCGACGATCAGATTCATCTCCGGCAGGCGCGTTCCGCGGTAGACGCCCTGCACGCGTTGCAGACTGATCTGGTCTTCCAGCCATTCGATCTCGCCTTCGAGGTCCTCGATCCGGTCTTCGCCTCCCGCGGCGACCCTGAACTGCTCGAATGCGCCGCCCAGAAGGAATCCCTGGGGCAGATCACGGGTCCGACCCTGGAGCAGATCCGCCCAGTGTCGGAGCGGAGCCGTCCCAGCGGCGTGGATCACCCGGATCCTGCCGGATTCGACGGGTTCGACGAGGCGCGCGATCGCGAGGGCGAGGTCCGAGTCGTTCTTGATCCGGTTGGCGAAGTTCCGGATGCGCTCGAACTCGATCCCGACCATCCGGGTCTCGATCCGTGCGCGGGACGCGGGCGTGATCGGCCGGGGGACCTCGCCCATGAAATCGAGACCGAGCTGTTTCCCGGCCAGGCGCCCCTCGACGAGTCGCAGTCGGCGAGGATCGAAGACGAGACTCGCGTCGAGTCGGACCCGTTCCCGGTTGATGATCGAGCGCGTCCGACGCAACGAGACGTTGGCGTCCTCGACCGTGCCTTCGAAATGCAGTTCGTGGGCGCCCGCATCGTTCGTCGACAGCTGGAAGCGCGCGTCCAACGTGCCCGAGACATCGTCGAGGGCATCGATCAGGGCGAGGGGCCCCTGCTTCGCCTCGAGAGAGATCCGTGACAAGTCGAGCGTCCAATCGAAATGCGGACCGGTCCTGCGCCGGACGGAGATCCCGACGGGAAAGGGCGCGTTCCGCCCGTCGACGAAGACGGCCTCCCCGTCGAGCGAGATCGCACCGGAGAGCCAATCCCGCTCCGCCTGGCCGGAGATGAGTTCGAGGCGAACGGGGGGCGGCGCGTCTTCGTCGGAGGCAGGACCATGGCGGATCCAGCTGAGGGTTCCGTCGATCAACTCGATCCGGTCCGCCAGGCGAAACTCCTGGGCGAATTCCGTCGCGCTCGCATCGAGGGATTCGAGACGCTGCAGGATCCATTCGGCCGTCGACCGACCGTCGGAGGGAACGACGGGGTCGGGTGCGGGCAAGGGCAGCGAGACGAAAGAACCGTCCGCCGCCTGCTCGATCCGCAGAACCGGTCCCTCCAGGACGAGCGTGCTGAGTTCGAGCCGGCCGATCAGGAGGGCGAGGATGTCGATCCAGGCGACGATCCGCCGGACGCGCAGGGCTGCGGCTGCCGGGCCATCGGGTCGGGGAGTCGGATAGGCCACGAGATCGTGGGCCTCGAGCCGGATCCCGTTCTCGAGGCGCAGGTCGACCTTCTCGATCTCGACGGGGCTCGCGAGGAGTCGGCCGAGCTGGGTCTCGATCTCCCGGTGGAGGAGACGATCGCCGAGGCCGGAGGTCACGAGGTAGCCGATGGCCAGCCCGGCGACGACCACGCCCGCCCAGAAGAGGCGAAGCCAACTCCGCCGCACCCGATTTCCCCCTCACAAAGGCGCTCAGGCTAGCAGAGGGGGATGTCGGAGCGGGAAGCCGGATGTCGCCGATTCCCCCCGAGTTGCCGGCGCACGAACCCTCGTTTCACGATAGTGAGAGATCGTGCGCATGCGCTTGTGCTCGTAATCCGCCGGCTTCGTGCGACTTCCCCGCGCCGGCATGCAGCCTGCGAACACGCACCCAAAAAGGCTCCAACTGGATGATTTGACTCAAGAATCCGTCGTGGCGCGACGAATCCCCATTCGATTCGAACGACGTACTTCGGGAGTGATTCCCGGAGCATCGGTTCAATGGGGGATGCGATTGTGATGGGAACGATGGGCGCAGAGGAGCCGCGGGTACCGAACCGCGTGCGTGAGCTCCGCGAGAACAAATTGATGACCCAGGCGCAGCTGGCTCGCAAGGCCAAGGTCGCGCTGCGGACGATCCACAGCGTCGAGAAGGGCATGAATTGCCGCATGGACACCAAGCGGAAGATCCTCCTCGCGCTGGGTCTGTCCTTCGAGGACAAGGACCAGGTCTTTCCGCCGACCCGTCGGCCGATGACCTACCCGGTCTCGCACTAGGCCGGATCCACACCCGATTCGGAAATCCGGCGCGGTCCACGCAGGGACGCGCCGTCTGTCGCCAGGGAACCGCCCGGGCCCGCCCCGGGCGGTTCCAGTTGCTACCCTGGGCAACCCGCTCGGCCGGCCACTCCCGGCCCTGGAGGTGGCCCATTCCCGATCGCGTCTCCATTCTCGCCGATGTCGCGGAGATCGTGTCCCGCTCGCACGATCTGGAGGAGACCCTCGCCAATGTGACGG
>DRKE01000411.1 GCA_011051925.1 Deltaproteobacteria bacterium | reverse complement strand
TGCTTCCGCTTCTGGTGATCCTGGGGTCGCTCGAAGCCGGGGCGAGCGAGCCACTCCCGCCGAGTCCCTACGACATCCTCAAGAGTCGCGATCTCGAGACCCCGTTGCTCGATGCCGTGCCCTTCTGCGTCCCGGCCGGCCTGGATCTCGCGATCGACCCCATCCTCGAACAGGCGACGGCGCTCGAATGGAACGAAGCCCGGAAGATGCTCGCGGATTGGACGGCAGGTCTCGACCAGGCGGGCCCCCGTCTCGTGCTCCTCGATGCCATCCTGCTGGGGCGGGCCGCGAAGGATCGGGAGGCACTCCTGGACTCCGAGAAGAGGTTCCGCTCCCTCCTGCGGGATCCGGAAATGGCGGCGCATCGGCTCTGCGCGCGACTCGAGCTCGCCCGGGTCCTGTTGCTGCTCTCCCGGGAGTCGGAAGCGGCTGCCCAGTTGTCGAGGGTCGAGGACCTGCTCGGCGAACTCGATCGGCCCTCGCCCCATGGCGACGAGGTCGCGTTCTGGCGGGCGGAGATCCTCTACCGGACCGGCGATGCCTTCGACGCCCATCTCGCCTATCGGAAGCTGGCGAAGATCGGGAACGCGCGGCTGGCTCTGGCGGCTCGCCTCCGCCTGACGGATCTGTCCTTCGATGCGGGCCGGATCAAGGACGTGAGTACCGAATACGAGGCGTTGTTGCCGCGGGCCCCGGCCTTCGGGGCCTCGATCACGGGCTGGGCGCTTCGGGCCTCGGAGGCCGCGATCGATGTCGGGAATCTCGAGCGGGCACTCCGATGGATCGAACGCTTCTTGGAAGCGGGACCACCCCGTGATTCGCGGGATGCGGCGGAAATCCGCCTGGCGGACATCGATGTGGCCTTCGAGGATCCATTGCGTGCGAGAAAGCGCCTTTCCACCATCACGGGGCGCCGGCGGGGGGATCCGATCGGTGCCCTGGCCTCGATCCGCGCGATCGCACTCGGGGTCTCCTCCTCCTCGCCCGATCGTCGGCTGGACGTCCTCCTGAAGGCGGTTCGGGAACAGCGGCGCGGCGTCCGCCGCTATGCGCTCGGTGTCCTGATGGGGGAACTCGCTCATCGCGGAGATCTCGACGGAGCGCTCGCCGTGGCCACGCGACTCGCCTACGAGGGGATCGATCCCGTCGTGACCCCCGGATTCGGAACGCAACTCGACGAGCTGCTCTCGCGCGCGGCCTCGAAGAGTCGTGAAGTGGGCGGGTGTCGGGAACTCGTGCGCGCCCTGGGTGGCCGCTATGGGATCCTGATCGAGCGGGCCTCTTCGATCGAGCCCTTCGCGAGGGTCGGTGCGTGTTTCGAGGAAATGGAGTTGCCCTGGCTGGCCGCCACCGTCTATCGGACGATTGCGCGGCGATTCGGGGTCCGGGGTGCCCAGGCGGTGGCGCTGCCCCTGGCGCGATCCTCCCTCGCAATCGGGGAATTGACGTTGGCCCGCAGTGTGGCCTCCGCCTCCCTCGAACAAGGGGAGGGGGAGGCCGCGGCCTGGAAAGCGATCCTCGTCGAAGCGGATTTCCTGGAGGGGCGACTGGACGAGGCCGTGACCGGCGCTCGGGAGATCCTCGATTCATCTGACGTGGAGGCAGAGCGGGGGAAGCTGCTCCGGATGATGGCCCGCAGCCTCGAAGCGCGGGGCGACATCGATGATGCCCGGTTCATCGCGGAACGGGTACCCGATTGGATCGCCCGGACACCGCGCGATTCGCTGGCCCGGGCGAACATGCTGGAAGCGGCGATGCTGTCGGCCCATGCCCTGCGCGCGGCCGGTCACGGCGCGGAAGCGACCGCGCTCTACCGTACGGTCGATGAATTCGCGAAGCCGAGCGCGCTCCGTTCCTCGGCCCGCTTCTGGCTCGGCCTTGCCGGGGAACCGGATGCCCGGGGTGGCTCGGCCTGGGGAGACGATCCGAATGTCGAACTGGGCACGCCGTGGGGTCGGCTCGCGATCTTCGAGCGCCATTTCGAGCCCCTGGCCAAAGCGTATTCGGAGGCGATCCGATGAATCCAGGAGCGGAATCGACGGGCAGGTCCTCGTGGGAGGACGACCCTCACGATTCCCGAGATGCGCTCACCCGGGTCCTGGCCATCGAGGGCAGGAATGCCCTGGCTCGGGTCGAACTCGCAGCCAGCGAACTCGGCCGTTTCGACTTCGCGCCCTTCGCGAGAGATCGGATCGAGACGATTCACGACGCCGTGGGCCAGATCGACGCATTGCTGGCGAAAATCGATCTTCTCGCGAGGCACCGTGCTTCCGAGCGATGTTCCGGGGCCGATGTCCAGGTCGTCGGGGATCGGGTCCTCCAGCGTCTTCGCCCCACCCTCGAGGCCCGCGGAGTGACCGTCGGGGTGCCGGCCGGGAAGAGCGGGACCCCGGCTCTTCGGGTCGCGTGCCCCGAAGCCGTGGTCGAATCGATGTTATGCGGTCTGATCCGCCTGGTCCTCGCCTCGTTCCAGGGCACGGAAGAGCTTCGTTTCGTCGTCATCCCGGAGCCGGATTCCGTGATCGTCGGTTTCGAGATGCCTGGAGCGGGCCGCGGCTCGATCGGCG
This sequence comes from Deltaproteobacteria bacterium, assembly GCA_011051925.1. Classification (GTDB taxonomy): domain Bacteria; phylum Myxococcota_A; class UBA9160; order UBA9160; family UBA4427; genus UBA4427. The sequence goes on along the minus strand of DRKE01000411.1, from coordinate 16,074 downwards.
ATTCCGGAGATCCGGAATCCCGGATGGAACTCGACGTGCAGCTCGCGGAGTGGAATGCGACGTTCGTGCGGCAGTGGCCGAGCCCGACCCGTGAAGACGGGACGAAGAGCGGGACGGCCCGGATGGGAATCCGGCTGCCCCGGTCGGCCGTCGGGAACTGAGGGGATCCGGGAAGTGATGCAGCGCAGACTCCTCCTGATCGAGTCCCATCGTGCGCTCCGTATGGAGCTCGTCCGGGCGCTCGAGAATCTCGGCTTCATCGTCGAAGCCTTCGCGGGGGCCCGGGCGTTCCGGGAGCGGGATCCCGTTGGATCCTATGGTGTGGAGGTCGTCGACCTCGCCGCGGAGGGTGTTCGGGAATGGCTCGAAACCCGCGAAGAAGGGGACAAGACGATCGTGCTCGTGTCCGGCCCCGAAGTCGTGTCGTCTGCAGGCACGACTCTTCCCCCCGGAAGCGAGATCCTTTGCAAACCCTTTTCGATCCGCACGCTCGAAACGCGGGTGCTCCTGCGTTCGGGACGGTCGCGGGCTGCTCCCTTCGAGACGCGTGATCCGGTCCTGCAGACCCGTGAGCCCGGACTCCTCCGGCTGCTCGAACGCGCGAGACGCCTCGCGCGCCGGGACGTGTCGATCGCGATCGAAGGCGAACTCGGGACGGGTCGGCGTGCCCTGGCTGAGGCGATTCACGCATGGAGTGCACGGGCGGTCCATCCCTTCGCGACGATCGAACGCGCGGACCTCGAATCCGTCGCACCAGCGGGTCTGCGCGAAGCGGTTCACGAGGCCGTGGCCGCCGCCTCGCGAGGCACGCTGCTCGTGGTCGAGCCTTCGGACTTTCCGCCTCGACTGCAAGAGGAATTGCTCGCGGGCATGCGGCGGCCGGATCCGCACCCGCCCCGATGGTTGACGATCTCACGGACGCCGCTCGACCAGGCCGTCCGGGAGGGGGTCTTGATGCTCGAGCTGCAATACCGGCTGGACGCGGCCCGGCTCCACCTTCCCGCCTTTCGGGAACGGGAGCTCGATCGACTCGATCTGTGTCGTTCCCTGGCGAAACGCGTGGCGAAGGAACTGGGCGAGCCGGCCCCCGAGATCGACGGTGAACTCGCGAAACTGCTGGCAAGGGACGGCTTTCCCGGGAATCGCCTCGGTCTCGAGAGCCGCCTTCGCAGCGGACTGATCCGGGGTGGCGGACGTTCCGTCGCGCTTCGCGATCTCCTCGCGGAGGATTCGGAACGGGCGGGACCGGCATCGACCCGGCTGCCTTCCCTGAATCTGAAGTCGCTCGAGCGTGACACGATCGTCCGAGCGCTTTCCCATTGGGATGGCAATCGCACGCGAGCGTCCGAATCGCTCGGTATCAGCGTGCGGACCCTTCGCAACAAGATCCGCGAGTACGGCCTTCGCTGAAGCATCGGACGGTGCCCACCGTGCCAGGACCGGCGGGTCGGCAGGAATTGCCGATTCGGGACTGCGGACGGATTTCATTCTGCACCCGATTCCGTTTCGCCGCTTCGGCTTGCAAGGCGTGGCCCGTCCGGATCGGGTTCGCGGACGCTTCAGGGCGACGCGAGGCATGGCACGCGACTTGCTCTTCGAAGGCGCGGGTCGTCGGGCTTTCAAATCGCACGTGCCGGCGATGCCGGGGAGGAAGAAGATGCCGAGTTTTGGTCCAGAAGCCATCACCGCGCTGCAGAACGCCATGCGCTTCCGGATGGCCCGGGAATCGGTGCTGGCCAGCAATGTGGCCAACGCGGATACGCCGGGATATCGACGCCGGGACCTGTCCTTCGAGGGGGTCCTCGAGACGGAAAAGGCAAGGCTCGTGCGGACGAACGAGAAGCATCTGCCAGTCGCTTCGAGCGATCCCGAGAAAGCACGGGTCGTGATCGGGCCGCGAGGATCCCGGCCAGACGGAAATGGTGTCGATCTCGATCAGGAGCTGGTCGAGGCACATCGCAATGCCGGTGCCTTCATCGACCAGGCCAACGTGCTCGCGCGCCTTTCAGCGCTCATGCGCACCGCCATCGGATAGCGGGATCAAGGGAGAACCGAATCATGGACATGAGTGACATCGTCGATATCGCGACGTCCGGCCTGCGGGCCCAGCGGGCGCGGATGACCGTGACGGCCAGCAACATCGCCAATGCGGAGACGACCCGGACGGCGGCGGGGGGACCCTTCCGGCGTCGGGATCCGGTCTTCGAGACGAAGCGGATCGGATCGCCCTTCGCGGGGACGTTGGCGCGCAAGCTCCGTGCCGTCGCGGTCTCGAGAATCCAGGAGGATCAGCGGGATCCGATCACGCGCTACCTCCCCCACCATCCCGACGCGAACGAAGAGGGGTACGTCGAGTTCCCCAACGTCAATCTCGTGGAGGAGCAGGCCAATCTCGTGAGCGCGAGTCGGGGTTTCCAGGCGAATCTGCTGGTGATGCAGAAGGTTCGCGGCATGGCCGAAGCGCTCATGCGGATCGGGCAGTAGTCATGGAACAGGTCCTGATCGATCGGATTCGTGATCTCGCCCCCCTCGAGCCGGGCAGCGGCGCTTCGAAGGACGGAAAACCGGCGATCGGCAACGAGTTCGCCGAGTTGATCTCGGGATTGATTTCGGAGGTCAACCAGAAACAGAAGGCCGCGGAGGACAATGCCGTCGGTCTCGCCAAGGGCGAGGTCGGCATCATGGATGCCGTCGTGTCGCTGAACGAGGCCGACCTCTCTCTCCGCTTGATGATGCAGATCCGCGATCGCGCGATCGACTCCTACCAGCGAATCCTGCGAACGATCTGAGGTAACGCGTGCCTGATTGGCTCCAGAATCTGGTCAGACAGTTCTCGGCCCTTTCGCCGGCTCGCCAGGCGGTGCTCGTCCTCACGACGGTCGGGTCGTTGGCCTTCTTCTATTGGATCTCGAACGGAACCCACACGGGGGACTACCGGCTTCTCTATCGCGGCCTGGAAGAGATGGAGATCGCCCAGATCGCCGAAGCCCTCACGGCAGAGCGAATCGATTTCCAGATCGCCGAGGGCGGGACGGCGATCCGCGTGCCCGGCGCGAAGGTGCCGGAAGCGCGGATGAAGATCGCCAGTCGGGGGCTTCCGAACGGAAGCTCTCCGGGATTCGAGATCTTCGATCAGGGCGCGTTCGGCGTCACGGATTTCGTCCAGAAGGTGAACTATCAAAGGGCGCTCCAGGGAGAGCTGGCACGGACGATCGAACAGGTCGAAGGCGTCGAGAAGGCTCGGGTCCAGCTCGTCGTACCCAAGCGTCGGTCGTTGCTTCGGAAGGCCGATCGGGCCGCGAGTGCGTCCGTCGTGACCCGACTGCGCCCCGGCTGGACGCTCGATCCGGGCCAGGTTCGCGGCATCGTCCATCTGGTGGCGTCGAGTGTCGAGGGTCTCGACGTGACCCACGTGACGCTGGTCGACAATCATGGTCGGCTGCTCGCGCCCCAGGGCGACATGGATACCGCGGGTCGAAGTGCGGGCCCGGCCTTCCGCGCCGGTCGTCGCGTCGAGGCGGAGCTCGAGCGACAGGTCGAATCGATCCTCGAAAGAACCGTCGGGCCGGGTCGGGTGGTTGCGAAGGTCCGGGCCGATTTCGACTGGACCCGGACCGAGCGGACCGAGGAGATCTACGACCCCGATTCCCAGGTGGCCCGCAGCACCCAGGTCGAGAAGGAATCGGCCAGCGAGTCGAGCCGGGAGGGGGGCGTCGCGGGGATCACGGCCAATACGCCCGATGTGGCGACGGCGTCGGGCGCGGTCGGGAGCGGGACGGCCTCGACCCGCACGTCGGAGACGACGAACTTCGAGATCAACAAGGTCGTCAGCCATCACGTCCTGCCGACCGGCCGGATCGAGAGGCTCTCGATCGCGGTCCTCGTCGACGGGAAACCCGTCGCTGCCGCGAGTGGAAAGGCGGTGGAGGACGGGGATCCGACCGGGCAGGGCGCCTTCGAACCGTGGAGTGAGGACGAATTGCTCGAACTCGAGAGTCTGGCCAAGCGAGCGGTCGGGTTCTCCGCCGAGCGGGGCGACGAGATCAGCGTGATCAACGCGCCCTTCGCGGAAATCGACGTGGAGGACGACGGGGGTGCCGGCGGGTTCCTGACGCCCGACGTGCTGCTTCTGCTGACCTCCGTGCTGCGCGGCGTGGCCTATCTGATCGGGCTGCTGCTCTTCGCGAAGTTCTTCATCCGGCCGCTCGCGGAAGCCGTGGGCGGGGGGGACGACGCCGCGATCGAGGACCTCCGGGAAGAGGTGATGGCACGGCTGGCCAGCGTGAGCGTGGAATCGGTCGACGAGGAAGACGGCGAGGGCATCGGTCTCGGCGGCGTCATCCGGGATTCCGACATCCCCGGCCTCGACGAAGGAAATGACGGCGAGATCACGTTGGAACAGCAGGTCGATCGATTGGCCCAGCGTCGCACCGAGGATTCGGTCCGGACCATCCGCGGATGGATGGCGAGCGGGGGCTGAGCGTTGGCGCAGAAACATCTCCAATACGAGCTGCTGACCGGTGTCGAGAAGGCGGCGATCCTCATGATGGCGCTGCATCCGAAACGTGTGCAGGAGCTGATGGCCCGTCTCGAAGACGAGGAGGTCGAGCGCATCCTCGCATCCGTCTCGCGCTTCGAGGTGATCCCCTCGTCTACCCTCGAAAAGGTCCTGCTCGAATTCCAGGAAGCGATCGGAAAGCACGAGATCTCGATCCAGGGCGGCAGGGAGAAGGCGCTGGCGTTGATCTCGGGCACGATCGACGACGAGCGGGCCAGCCGGCTGATGGAGAAACTCGGTCGGGATGAAAAACGCATCGACTGGACCTTGAGGGAATACACGCCGCAGTTCATCGCGGAGCAGCTCTCGGCCGAGCATCCCCAGACGATCGCCGTGATCCTCGCGCAGCTGCCCTCCGAACGCGGGGCCTCGATCGTCGCGTTCCTCGAGGACGAGATCCGCGCCGAGGTGATGCTTCGGGTCGCGAATCTCGAGACGGTTTCGAGCGACGTGATCCATGAACTGGAAGACGAGATCGCGACGATGTTCCGGCGACAGGTCGGCTCGCCCATGCCGCTCGGCGGGACGGAGGTCGCCGCCAAACTGCTGAACGGCGTGCCGAAGGCCGATGGACAGTTGATCCTCGACAAGATGGACACGCGGGATCCGGAGATCGCGGCGGACATCCGGAAGCAGATGCTGACCTTCAACGATCTCGAATCGATCGATAAACGGGGCTTCCAGGCCCTCCTGCGGGAGATTCCGACGGAGGACCTCGTGATCGCGCTGAAGACCGCGAGCGATGAGATGAAGGAGAAGGTCTTCTCCAACGTCTCCTCCCGGGCGGCCGATCAGATCAAGGAGGAATCCGAGCTGCTTCCGCCGATGCGTCTGTCCGAGATCGAGCAGATCCAGCGGCAGATCGTCGACATCGCACGACGGCTCGAAGAAGAAGGCGTGGTCTCGATCGATACGGGCGGGGGAGGCGATGATGTCCTCGTTTAGGCCGAGTCCCGATCTCCGGTCCCGCGAATTCGTGCCCATGAGGATTCGCGGGAATGCACCGGATTTCCTCGATCTGGCCGGCGAAGGCCCGCTTTCGGCCGATCCGGAGCCCGGGCCGGGTGGCGTGGCGTCGACACGGCGGGACGCACCGGGAGAGGAAACCCCGATCGCATCGGAATGGCCGCCCGAACGGATCGAGGAACTCGAGCGGGCGGCCTTCGAGCGGGGTGTGGAGAGCGCGCGCGACGAAGCGCGGGATCTCGAACGGGTGTGTGGCGTGCTCGAAGAGGCGGCGAGTCGGTTGGAGCGGGCCGCCCTCGCGACGGTCCGGGAGAACCGCGAAGGCCTCGTCGATCTCGCGAGTCGGATCGCGGCGAAATGGGTGGGCGCGGAATTGCGGATCGATCCCGATCGCTTCCACCGGGTTCTCGAAAGGGCAATCGAGGCCTCCGGCGACGCCGGAAACGGTTTCTTGTTCCTGAATCCGTCGGACCTGGAGGCGCTGCGGGCGAGGGCGGCGGATCGCGTCACGGCCTGGACGATCGAGCACGCGCTTGTCGTCGAGTCGGATGGGGCACTGGAACCGGGCGCTTTCCGGATCGAACTCGGCGACCGTCTCGTCGACGGCCGACTCGAGACGATCCGGTCCCGCCTGGTGCAGGCCCTCGACGAGGCCCTCGAGGCCGACCTGCCGGAGCGGGAAGAATGATCGCGGCAGCCGATCAGCCCTTCTTCGATCGGGCCGCGAATTCGATCGCGCGCTGGCGGCCGGTCGAGGTCGATGGCCGGGTGCGCACGGTCGTGGGGCTGCTCGTCGAGGTCGAGGGGATCCGCCCTCCGATCGGTCGCTTCTGCGAGATCGAGAACGATGACGGCGGCGAATGGGTGCGGGCCGAGGTGGTGGGCTTTCGTGAAGAGATCACGCTCGTGATCCCGCTTCGCGGACTGCGCGGAACCCGCGTGGGCGCGCCGGTTCGGATCTGTCCGCGGGCGGATCGGGTGCCTGGCGGAGAGGGATGCCTGGGGCGGGTCCTCGATGGACTCGGCGAGCCGCTGGATGGATTGGGGCCTCTGCTCGGCCATGTCTGGCGTCCCGTGGAGTCCGAACCGATCGGCGCCGTCACGCGAAGTCGGATCGATCGCCCCCTGGACCTCGGACTCCGTGCGCTGAACACCTTCGCGACCGTAGGGCGCGGGATGCGTCTTGGCATCTTCGCCGGGTCCGGGGTCGGAAAGTCGACCCTGCTGGGACAGCTCGCGAGCCAGGCGGATGTCGACGTGTCGGTGATCGCGCTGATCGGCGAGCGGCGAAGGGAGGTGCGCGAGTTCATCGAGCGTGATCTGGGCGAAGCCCTCTCTCGCTCGGTCGTGATCGTCTCGACGAGCGACGAATCGGCACCGATGCGGACCCGGGCCGCTCGGGCCGCCACGGCGATCGCGGAGGGCTTCCGTGACGAGGGTCGGCACGTCCTGTTGATGATGGACTCGTTGACGCGTTTCTGTACGGCGCAGCGCGAGATCGGATTGGCGGCAGGGGAACCGCCGACGACCCGCGGCTATACGCCTTCGGTCTGGAGCCATCTTCCGAAGCTGGTCGAGCGGGCGGGTACGACCTCCGGCGAGGGCAGCATCACCGGGCTCTATACCGTCCTGGTCGAAGGAGACGACATGAACGAGCCGGTCGCCGATGCGGCTCGATCTCTTCTCGACGGGCATGTCGAACTGTCGCGAAGGATCGCGCAGGCGGGACGATTCCCCGCTATCGACGTGCTCTCGAGCATTTCGCGGGTCATGCCCGACGTGACGACAGCCGAGCATCAGGCCCTGGCGCGCCAGGCACGGCAGATTCTCGCGACGTATCGCGATGCCGAGGACCTGATCGCGGTGGGCGCCTATCAGGAGGGCTCCGATCCCCGGATCGATCAGGCACGACGACTCGAACCGGCGCTGAACGCCTTTCTCTGCCAGGCCCGGGATGAGGTCACGCGCATCGACGCGGGCCTCGAGGCCCTGCGGGCCGTATTGGGCGGGGAGGCGGCATCATGAAGCGTTTCGTCTTCCGTCTCGAGGGCGTCCTGCGGATCCGGGCGTTCGAATTCGATCGGGCGAGGATCCGACTGGCCCGCCTCGAGGAAGAGCGGCGGAAGCGGCAGGCCGAGGTGGAGCGGGCGACCGCGCACCTCGAACGAGGGCATGCGATTCTCGAACGCGAGGGCCGGGAAGGGGCCGATGGCGAACGTCTGGCGCTTCGGGCGGCGGGGGTTTCGATGGGGCGGCGTGCCCTCGAATCGGCTCGGCTTTCGCGGGCCCAGCTGGACCCCCCCCTCCTCGAGGCGCGAGAGGCCGTTCGTCGGACCCGGGCCCGGGTGAGAAGCCTGGAACGCTTGCGGGAACGTCTGGAAGAAGATCACCGGCGTGTGGGACGGGCGGCAGAGCAGGCGGAGATCGAGGAACTCGCGATGGCGCGCATGACCCGGGACGACGCGTCGACGGGCCGTGTCCGGGCGGAGGAAGTCGGATGAAGACTCGGATCGCTGGAATCATTCTCGCCGGATGCCTGACGCTCGCTGCGGGTGGGATCCGGGCCGCCGCCGACGCGGATCCGAATCCGCCCGCGATGACGGACGCGAACGTCCTCAAGGAAGAGGGCTCCGCTCCGCGTTTCCTGAACGCGCCCGGCCTGTCGAAGGGGGTCGATGCGATCATCGCAGAGATCCGCAAGCGTGAAGTCGACCTCGCGCTTCGGGAGCAGCGCGTGGCCGAAAGGGAAAGAGCGGTCGTCGAACTCGAAAGCCTGATCGAGAAGCGCTCGGTGCAACTCGATCGCATCCGCGCGGAGATCGAGGACCGGATCTCCGATTGGACGGCACAGGGGCAGGATCGCGTGATGCAGCTGGCCAACGTCTACTCGTCGATGCCCCCGACGAAGGCCGGGGCGTTGCTCGGGAAGCTCGACCTCGATCTCGCGGTCTCGATCATCCGGGGAATGAAGAAGAAGAGTTCCGCGGGGGTCCTTGCGGCCATGAGACCGGATCGGGCGCTCGAGATCAGTCGGCGGATGTTGAAGCCGCTCGATCCGACCACCGATGCCCCGGCGGCGAAGGCGAATTGAATCGATCGGAAGCGATCGACTTGAGGAGAGCATGACATGAGACTCGACCTGATCAGCGCGCTCGAGGGCCGGATTTCCGAGCCACCGCCCGAGGAAGGGCCGGCATCGGGAAGCGGAGGGGGATTTCCGGACGTCCTTCGCTCGACCTTCGACGAGATCGGGGCGTCGCAACAACGCGCCGAGGCCGACGGGGAAGGGGCACGGGAAGCCCCGGATGCCGTGCCGGAGGAAGCGGTCGAGTCCGAGTCGGGCCGGGACGCCGGGGAGGACCCGGGTGCGGACGGGCCCCGGGATCCGGAAGAGGTCCCGGATCCGGAGGTCGGGAAGGCCGATGCGGCGGCGCCGGACGAGAACGCCCTCCCCGAGGACGGGGTCGATGTGGCCGGACTGGCTGCTGTCGCTTCGGCCCTGCTCAATGAGGCCCGTTCCGGACAATCGGTCGGATCCTCGACGGAAGGGGACGGGGCGATCTCGGTACTCGACGCCGACGCCGACGCTGGCGATCGGGCGAACCCGGCGGGAGTCCCTTCGGAGGGAGAAGGGCTGGCCGGAAAGGCTGTACAGGGGGGACGACTGGCCCCGGGGCAGGAACCCGAAGCGGGCGCCGAGGCCGATCGGGCCCGGTCCGGCGAGCGGGCGGATGCCCGGGAGGGCGAAGCGTCGCGTCGACGGGTTGCGCCGGAAGACCGGGCGGATCGGATCGGCGAAGCAGGCGAAGGCCGTGGACGCGCGGGGACGTCGTCGGTCGAGGGCGGCGAGCGCGCGCTCGCCGACGCCCCGATCCGAGAGACGGTTCGTCGCGGATCCACGGGCGGAGAGATGCCGGGAGCCCGCTCCGAAGCGGACGGCAATTCGGGCGGGGTGCCTGGCGTTGCGACCGGATTCGCCGGAGATGGCGAGGCGACGTCGGACGATGGATCCGATTCCTCGTCGAAGGACCGCGCGGAGATCCGGGCCGAGGCGCGGCGGGCCGGCGAGGAAGCACGGCGTGAGCAGTCGAACCTCGATCGGGTGGCGGAGGATGGGGCGGCGGAGAACGTGAGGCTCGAAGGGGTCCGGGCGGATCTGGAACTCGAGCATGCCCGGTCGGCGGTTTCGCTTCGTGCTCCCGAGGTGGTTCCGGTCGAAGGGGCCGGAAATGTCGCCAATCCCGTGGCCGGCATGGTCACGGAAATGACGACGACCGCGACACCGGGCTCGCCGACACCCGCGGCGGCCTCCGACGCGATTGCCGTCCAGACGGAATGGCTGGCGAGTCGCGGTGGCGGATCCGCGCGTCTGTTGCTGAATCCACCGGACCTCGGCGAGATCGCCATTCGTGTCACGCTGCGCGATGGCGCCGTCGACGTGGTGATGGTCGCCCACGAAGCGGCCGCCCGTTCCGTGGCGGAAGACCAGTCGGATCGTCTGGCCCACGCCTTCGCCAACCGCGATCTCAGGATGGAGACGTTCGAGGTCCGGCGCGGTGATCCGGGGGAACCCACGAGCCTCGACCTCTCGCAATTCGGCGACTCGGGTCCCCGGGGCCGGGATCGGGCCGAGGACGATGCTCGGGAGCATCGCTCTTCGAGCGGAAGAAGCACGATCGGCCGGGTCGCCGCACGCGGTGCGGTCCGGCCGGAACAGCCCGAAATCCTGTCGGTCGCGCCCGAAAGCGGCGTCGACCTGAGGATCTGAAGACGGCAAGGAGGGGATCATGGACGGATTGGATGGGATCGGAATCGAGTCGGCGTTGGCCGCCGGGGCGGAACGCCAGGCCGAAGAGGACAAGGTCGGGCAGGCGGACTTCCTGAAGCTGCTCGTCGCTCAGCTCGAGAACCAGGACCCCCTGAATCCCCAGGATTCGGCGGCGTTCGCGACACAGCTCGCCCAGTTCTCGTCGGTCGAGCAGCTCGTCGCGATGCGGGCGGGCATCGACGCGCTCGTCGCGAAGGCTTCCGAGGACGGGGTGCAGGGCAGCCGGACCACGGGACTCGATCCCACCCAGCTGATCGGCCGCGAGGTCGTCGTCTTCGGAAGCCAGATCGAGGTGGACGACGCGAGAACGCCGATCCGGTTGCCATTCCGGACGATCGACGACGCCGTGACGGCCAGCGTGCGGATCTACGATGACGAAGGCAATCTCCGCCACGAGCAATCGATCCTGCCGTCGGACGCTGCGGGACGGCCGGTCGCCCTGCGGCCGGGCGACCATGAGTTCGTCTTCGATCCGGCGGCGCAGAACCTTCCGCCCGGCGTCTATGCGATCGAGTTCTCCGCGACCGGGGCAGCGGATCAGGAAGTGACGATCCTGCCGATGGTGGAGGGGCTCGTCAGCGGGGCGGTCCTGACCGGAGAGCGGGGTGTTCGGATCGGGTCCCGGATCTTCCCGCTGCAGGACATCCTCGAGGTCCGCCTGCCATCGGATCCGGCGGGCACGACGTCATGAGGTTCGAGCGGGTGCTGAGGGACGTGATCGACCAGGACAATGGATTGCTCCTGCGCGTCACGGCCCATGAAAGAATGCTGAGGGAGAAAGAGAAGTCGCTCGGATGGTCCGAGCGGGTCTTCGAAGCCCTGAAGAGACGATCACGGAAGATCTTCTCTTTGCAGCGCGCCGAAGGCGCAATCGAGAGAAGGAGCAAGACATGTCACTAACCAACGCCCTTTCGAGCAGCGTGAGCGGTCTCGCGACCGCTTCCACGCAGATCTCCGTGATCGGCGACAACATCGCGAATGCGAACACGCCCGGCTTCAAGGAGAAGCGGGCGGAATTCTCGGCGCTGCTCGGACAGAGCATCACGGCCGGAGGGGGCTTCGCGCAGATCGGTGCGGGTGCCCAGGTGAGCGATGTCAGCATCATCTTCTCCCAGGGCGTGTTCCAGACGACCCAGCGGAGCACGGACCTCGGCATCGAGGGGCGGGGATTCTTCGTGCTCGAAGGAACGGCAGGCCGCTCCTACACGCGGAGCGGTGTCTTCGGATTCGATTCGAACGGATACCTCGTCGACCCGAACGCGAATCGCGTCCAGGGCTTCGGCATCGATCAGGTGACCGGCCAGTCGAATGGCGTTCTCGGGGACATCCAGGTGAACCTGCCTCTCTCTCCACCCCAGGCGACGACGGGGATCCAGCTCGGGATGAACCTCGATGCGACGTCGACGGCGATTCCCGGCGGCTTCGATCCGGCCAACGCCCAGACGACTTCCCATTCCCGGGAGGTCGTGACGATCTACGATTCCCTCGGTACGGCTCGCCAGGCGACGATCTTCTTTACCAAGACCGCGGCGAATACCTGGGAGTACAACGTCACCCTCGCGGATGCCGATTCCGGAACGCCCACGGGCGATCCCTTCGTCGTCCAGGGCTCGGGAACCCTGGTCTTCGATTCCGCGGGATCGCTGCTCTCGATCAACGGAGGCTCGACGGCACCGACCATCACCTTCGATTTCGAGACATCGAATGGCGCGCTCCAGAACCAGGACGTCACCTTCAGCATGGGACCGGTTCCGGGCGGGACGATCACGGGACCGGTATCGACCCAGTTCAACCAGTCCACGGTGACGAATTTCGTGACCCAGGACGGCTTCTCGCCCGGGACCCTGAGCACGCTCCAGATCGACGCGGACGGTCGCCTGAACGGAGTCTTCTCCAATGGCGTCACGACGTCGCTGGCACAGATCGCGCTGGCGAATTTCGGGAACGTCGAGGGGCTCACAGACGTGGGTGGTAGCCGTTTGATCGAGTCGATCGATTCGGGGCCGGCCGTGATCGCCGCGGCGAACACGGGGAACCTCGGTGGCATCCGCTCGAGTTCGCTCGAGAAGTCGAACGTCGACCTCGCGCAGCAGTTCGTGAACCTGATCGTCAGCCAGCGCGCCTTCCAGGCGAATACGCGAACGGTTTCGGTGGCGAACGAGCTGCTGGCGAATCTCGTTTCCCTGGGCCAGTAGATCGCGAGCGGCGTCCGCACACCGCGTGAGTCGATCGCGCGGCGTGCGGACGCGCGCCGACTGAATCCGCGATGATCCCGTGGTATCCTCCAGCCTTCATCGGGGGATGGGAATCGGGTGGCTTCTCGCTTGGCGCAGACTTCCTGGCGGATCGGATTCGTCGAACCGGTCGACGGGCCGGGACCCCCTTCGCGTCGGGTCCGCATCGCGAGGCCCGTCCTCTTCCTGCTCTCCCTGGTGGTCCTGGCGGCTGCCTCTTCCTTCGCGAGCCCGGCATGGGCCCGTGACGAAAGCCCGGGGCGGGGCGGGCCCGGAAAGGCCGTCGATCCGGATCGGTTCGATGTGGTGGTCCTCGATGCAGGACACGGGGGGCATGACGATGGCGCCACCGGCCCGTCGGGCCTTCACGAGAAGGACCTCGTTCTCGACGTCACGAAACGCCTGGCCCGGCGGCTTCGTCGAAGCGGCATCCGGGTGATCCTGACGCGCAGTTCGGACGAATTCCTTTCTCTCGAGCAGAGGACCGCGGTGGCGAACGATGCCCGGGCCGATCTCTTTCTTTCGATCCACGCGAATGCCTCGCCGAGCCGGAAACCCCGCGGTGTGGAGACCTATTTCGCGAGCCTCGACGCGACCGACGACGCCGCTCGCGCGACCGCGGAACGCGAGAATGACGCCTTTGGCCATGCGGGCCGGAGCTTCGATCCGGCGGATCCCCTGACCGCCATTCTCGGCGACCTGATCGAAACGGAACATCTGCTCGAATCGAGCGAGTTCGCGAAGCTCGCCCAGGCAGAACTGTCGGAGGTCGTCCGTGCCCGGCCCCGGGGCGTGAAGCAGGCGCCCTTCGTCGTCCTGATGGGTGTTCGGATGCCCTCGTCCCTGGTCGAGATCGGCTTCCTCACGAATCCCGACGAGGAGAAGAAGTTGCGGCGGAAGCGTCGGCGCGATGCCCTGGCGAAGGCCCTGGCCGAAGCGGTCCTCACCTTTGCCGAGCGCTACGATCGGCGACGTGGGGTCTCCCTGTCCGCGCGAAGCGGGTCGGCGTCGACCCGATAGACCGACCCGATCGATCGAGAGACGACCAGGACCCGGATCGGCGCCATCGAGGATGGCGGGGGATTCGAGGTCAGGGGGGCGGATCCCCGGAAGGAGCACGATGCGGAGTGATGGACGGCGCGCGGATGAACTGCGGCCCCTCGATTTCGAGATCGATTTCACGGAGCAGCCCCTGGGCAGCGTCTTCTGCAAGATGGGTCGGACGCGGGTGCTGTGCACGGTCTCGGAGGAACCCGCCGTGCCGCGCTGGCTTCGGGGCAGCGGAAAGGGCTGGGTGACGGCGGAGTATTCGATGCTTCCGGCCGCGACCGATCAGCGGACGGATCGGGAGGCCGCTCGGGGAAGACTCTCCGGGCGCACGATGGAGATCCAGCGCCTGATCGGGCGGAGTCTGCGCGCGGTGGTCCGTCTCGAGAATCTCGGGGAGCGAACGCTGTGGGTCGATTGCGATGTACTGCAGGCGGATGGGGGGACCCGGACGGCCTCGATCAGCGGCGCTTTCGTGGCCCTCGCCCTTGCCCTGGCGCGACTCGACCGTCGGGGCGCGCTGGCGGGGCCGGCATTGCGGGACCGACTGGCCGCCGTGTCCGTCGGGGTGATCGGGGGGGAGCCCGTACTCGATCTTCCCTACGAGGAGGACGCCCGGGCCGAGGTCGACATGAACGTCGTCGCGACCGGTGCCGGACGCTTCGTCGAGGTCCAGGGGACGGGTGAAGACGGGACCTTCGATCGCGGAGAACTCGACCGCCTGCTCGATCTCGCGCTCGGTGGGATCCGCACGATCGCCGAAAAACAGACGGAAGTCATCGAGGGCGCCGGTTACGCGATGGCGCGGTTGATCGGTTCGAATGGTTGATCCGGTCGCGCCGTTGGCGCGCATCGTCGTGGCCAGTGGAAATGCCGGGAAACGCCGTGAGATCGCACGCATTCTCACTGGCTTCGAGATCGTGTCCCTTGGCGACTTTCCCGGGATCGTATTTCCCGAGGAGGGTGGGGATTACTTCGAGAATGCGCGCACCAAGGCCCTCGTCGCGGCTCGGGAAACGGGCCTGCCGTGCGTCGCGGATGATTCGGGTCTCGAGGTCGATGCGCTCGGAGGCGCGCCGGGACCGTTCTCCGCGCGATTCGGCGGCGCCGGGCTCGACGATCGGGAGCGGATCGAAGCCCTGTTGGCGGCGCTTCGCGAGCGTGCGGCGCCACGCACGGCCCGCTTCTTCTGCGTCGCCGCCTGCGCGCTTCCGGATGGCCATGTCGAGGTCACCGAGGGAAGCTGTCCGGGTCGGATCCTCGAATCACCCGAAGGCAGCGGAGGATTCGGATACGATCCGATCTTCCGGCCGGATGGCTTCGATCGCCCGATGGCCGGACTCACGCGCGAGGAAAAGGACGCGATCTCCCATCGCGGTCAGGCCTTTCGGCGGCTCGAGCCGGTGATTCGTCGGCTTGTTCGCCGCACCGACGGGTAGTCCGGACCCGTTTCCGGTTCCGGCGGTCCGCCTGCGTTCGATCGCGCCTGGGGACATTCCGTGCCTTCCGAGAAGCCCATCCTGAAAGACGTCGGATTCCTGGAATGAGGAAACTAGACCTCGAGTGAAGCCATCCGTTCCTGGATGAACGCGGCGAGGGGATTGCGCAGGGGCGCAGGCAACTCGTCGAAGCGAACCCCCATGCCCAGGGGCAGGTTGGGACGCTTCAGGTTGCCCGGCACGTTGGCGAAGGCGACCGTTCCGTCGATCTCGAACTGATGTTCGTCGAGCACGAAGATCATCGTGAGGCGGGCTCCGTCCATGCTGGCCCGGGGTGACTCGATGAAGCAACCGCTCTCGGAAAGGCTGTAGAGGACGCCGACCTTCTCGCGTCCGCCGACTCGGATCCGGACGGGGGTGTGGGTCGGTGCCCGGCGCGCACCGCGGACGGAATTCTGGTTCTCCCCGGAGATCATCCGGTTGATCTGGAAGCGCAACATGCCCTCGTCGTATCCATCCCAGAGCGCGAGGAGGACACCCGCCTGGCGAAGGTGTTTGCGTTGGCTGCGATCGGGCACCTTGCCATAGACCATGGCCGGAAGGACCGGCTCCCTGCGGCGCATGATCTTGAGCGCCTTGCCGACGAGCTTTCCCGGCAGCTCGGAGGGGAGCAGGATCGCGCTGATGGCGTACTGTCGGGACTTGACCGTTTCGACCGCCTCGTTGAGGTCCGCGACCCGGATCGGTTCGACCCCGAGGCGTACCAGCTGGGTCGCGAGCGTCCCCGTCTGACTGGGATCCGTCTCGATCAGCAGGATGAAATGACTGGTCGCCATGACGTCTGGATCGGGTTTCCCGGGTTCCCGCTTGAGCCTCGGGGAAAGACCGGGGTGGATTCCGCGTCGGGACGCGTCGGGCGCCCCGAATCGCGGGCCCGATCAGGTCGTGCCGGCGATCGGTCGGCCGAAGCGCTCTTCCGGGGTCGGATGGCGTGGATCGAAG
>DRKE01000410.1 GCA_011051925.1 Deltaproteobacteria bacterium | reverse complement strand
TCGCGGTGATCACTCGCGGCATACGGATGCGGAACTCGAACGCCTCGAACGCTTCATCCTGGACGATTCGTTCGATGGCCTGCTCGACGGATCGTCCGACCACACGGATGTCCCGGGGCTGCATGCGCCCCTCGAAGGCCCGCGCATCCTCCGGACGGCATGGATGGCGGCGGCTGCCCTGGCTCTTCTGTTCATCGGGGGGCTGGGCGGGGCGCTCTTCACTTCCTTCGGTCCGGGGTTCGAGACCGCTTCGGGTCGGATTGATGCGGGGCCGGAAGGGGTCTACCACGCCGCGACCGTCGAGGCCGAGCCCGCCCTCGCGCCGGGTGCGGGTCCCGCGTTGGACGTCGTCTTCCGTGATGGCGCGACGGCTCACGAGATTTCCGAGGCGCTTCGATCGGTCGGGGTTTCGATCGTTGCGGGACCTTCGAGTCTGGGGGTCTACCGCCTGCGGGTCCAGGGGGAAGGCGCGCGGCGACCGACGGCCGCCGATGCGGCGGCCGTGGCCGAACGCCTGAAGACGCGGGAGCCGGTCGTCGTGATCTTCGCTGAAGTCGTTCCATGACCCGCCTCGAGCGGGGCCGGATCGATCGCGGGAATGGCCGGCAATGGTCGACATCGCGGCGATCGCTCGCAGGCTTTCTTCTGGTTCTCGTTCTTGCGGCGGCCTCTTCTTCGCGTGCGGAGGAATCGTCCCTGTGCGGGCCCTTCGAGCCGGCCGCGGGAGGCAGCGCCGGGTCGGGACTCCGGGATCCGGGTGTGGTTCCGGCGGTCTTCGGCGGGGTCGATACGAAGGTCGATGTCGGGGCGATCGTCCGGCTGCCCGTCCCGTCTTCCGATGAAGAGGATGAAGGGGGGGGTGCCGGGACCGAAGACGAAGCGGAGAGCGAGGCGATCCTCGCGCTGCCCAAGGACGGGTCCGGCTCGATTCCGACCGACTTCGAGCTGGGGCCCGGCGCGCGGATCGCCCGGTCCTTCTTCAGTCCCGTGATCTGCGCGACCGTGGCCCGTGTCACCGGACCAGCGGGTGCCACACCGACCCAGCTCGTGACCGTCGTGCCCGAGGGCAGCATCGTCGTGCCCAACGATGTGTACGCCAGTGCGGCGGCGGAACTGGAACCGGTCGAGGGGATGCGCAGGAGCGGGCCCGACCCCTATGCCCCTCTGCAATACGGTCTTTCCGTGACGGGCGTTCAGGAAGCGCGTGGACTCGGTGCGGGCGACGGCGTGAAGATCGCCCTGCTCGATTCGGCACCCGAGGTCGATCATCGCGATCTTCCCGAGTCCAGGATCAAGCGCCTTGCGGAGGACGCCCCGCACGAAACCGGCGTGCACGGCACGCTCATGGCGGGTGTCCTCTCCGCGATCGAAGGCAACGGCTTCGGGATCATCGGCCTTGCTCCGGATGCGGAACTGGTTTCGATTCCGGTCTGCAGGCCCACGGGCGTGGCTGGCGGCCGATGCACGATCTTCGATCTGCTCCAGGGACTCGATCGGGCCTGGGAATCGGAGTCCGCGATCGTGAACCTTTCGCTGTCGGGCCCCCCCAACCCGCTCCTCGAGCGGGGCATGGGACGCCTCGAGGAACTCGGCGTGGTCGTCGTGGCGGCGGCCGGAAACGAGGGAACCGGGCAGAGGCGGTATCCGGCCGCGTATCCCTCGGTGGTCGGAGTCGGGGCGGTGGATCGCGACGGCATGCTCTTCGAGCGGAGCAATCGCGGAACCTGGGTCGAACTCTTCGCACCGGGCGTGGAGATCCTGTCGACGGTTCCGAACGATGCCTTTGCCTTCGGCAGCGGGACGAGCCTGGCCGCCGCCCACGTGACGGGCGCTCTCGCGATCCTCACGGGGCTCACCCACGATCCCCTGATCGCACGTGCTGAACTCTTCCGGACCGCGCATGCGCGGAGGAAGAGCGGGCCGATGATCATGCCGCCCGTATGCGAGGTCCTGGCGCGGCTGGGGCGCCGGTGTGCCGCGGAGGGGGAGCGTTCCGTCGGGCCTGCAGTTCGTAGCGGCCACGGAGATCCCGCAGGGCACGCAGGACCCGCATCTTCGTCGCCGGCACGGTGAGTCCATGGCGTTTCGCGATCGCCCGGTAGGTCCATCCCTCGATCGCGCGCAGGCGGATGCAGTCACGCGTGAGCGGAGGCAGCTCGTCGAGGGCCCGGCCGAGCCATTCCCGGAGCAGCGGATCCCCCGCCATCTCCGTGGCCGAATCGTGGCCCGGGTCGGTCCGGAAGGCCTCGTGTCGACGCTCACGACTGGCACGTCTGCGCAACGCGACGCGGCAGGCATTCAACGTCACGACGGAGAGCCAGTGCCCGAAGGGGCGATCCGGTCGGTAGCGGTCCAGGAATCGGAGTACGTTCACGAAGACTTCCTGGGTCACGTCCTCCGCTTCACTCTCGCTTCCGAGGATCCGGGCTGCCCGGCGCCTGATTCGTCCGGCATGACGATCGACCAGCAGGGCGAAGCTCCGTTCGGCCTCGGGCCCGCCCGCCTGACAGGCGCGTACGAGTTCGGCATCGGGGTCGTCGGATGCGGTCGGATGGATCGCGGACATCTTCAGCGTTCTCCTGTTGATTTCGCCCGTTGGGTGACCCGATCCCGCGATCCGGTGCCCATTGTTTCGTGGCTCCCGGTCATTTTCGGAAGGGCCCGGGCCCGGGACATCTGCGCCCTGGCGGCCGGCGGTGATGTCGCGTCGCCAGGCTGGACCCCAGGCGATAGGCTTCCGTGAATGCTGGCCGATTGGAAAGACGCGGAACGGAGACTGACGGATCGGGTCAGCGTGCTCGTCGGGGCGGCCGGCGGGAGCTATCCGTCCGGGAACACACTGCTCGTGAAGGGGGCGAGCGAGGCGGTCGTCATCGACCCTTCGATCGACGTGGTCTCCCGAGGCGGCGTTCCCGTCGCGATCGACGCGATCCTCAACAGCCACAGTCATGAGGACCACGTCCCGGGCAACGGTTTCTTTCCCAATGCCCGCGTCCATGTCCATCATGAGGATCTACCCGGCGTGAGGTCCGTCGATGGCCTGATGGATGTCTTCGGCTATGAGGGGGACCTGCGGACCCGGTTCGAGCAGCTGGTCTGCGAGAACTTCCATTTCACGCCGCGCCCCGATGCGGAGGGATTCTCCGACGGTCATGTCTTCGATCTCGGAGGGGTCACGATCGAAGCGGTTCATCTCCCCGGGCATACTCGAGGGCATAGCGGTTTCCGGATCTCCGAGGACGTCTTCTTCTTGTCGGACATCGATCTGACGGGCTTCGGACCCTACTACGGAGACGCCTGGAGCGATCTCGAGGATTTCGAAGAGAGTCTGCGCCGGGTTCGGGACGAAGAGGCCAGATGGTACGTGACCTTCCACCACAAGGGCGTGATCGAAGGCAGGAAGCGCTTCGTCGAAATGGTCGATTCGTTTCGGAGCGTGATCGACCGGCGTCACGAGGCGATCCTGGCCTTTCTCGACGAGCCGCGAAGCCTCGAAGAGCTCGTAGCCCATCGCTTCGTGTACCGGCCCCACGTCGACCTGATCTTCGTCGACAGCGTCGAACGCCGTAGCGCCTCGCTTCATCTCGAACGGATGATCCGGCGGGGCGAAGTCAGCGAAATCGAGCCCGGACGCTATCTTCGTGTCTGAAGGCCGTTCGGGGCGGGCGAGCCGGATCCCCGGGTCGGACCGGGTCGGATCCCGACGGACCCGGGAGCATCGTTGATCATGTCCTTCCTGTCTCCCCTGCTCGAAGTCCAGGAGCTCGATCTCGCCGCCGATGCGGCGAGGAAGCGTTCCGAAGACCTGCCCGAGCGAAGCCGCCTTCCCCAGCTCGTCGCCGAAGGGGTCGCGATCGAGAAGAGGCTCTCGGCCGCTCGAGCCGATCGCGCCGCGCGGGAAGCCGAGGAGGCCGGACTCGGGCGGGCGGTTTCGCAGATCGCCCGGGATATCGAGTCCGCCGAGGTCGAACGCTATTCGGGCAAGCGATTCGACCAGGACGAGGCGAAGGCGCACGAGAAGTCCCAACGCGAACTGCACGAAAAGCAGGCCGGCCTCGAAGAGCAGGAGATGGCCCTGCTCGAAGCGATCGAGGAGATCGACGCACGGATCGAAGGGGAAGAAGCCGCCCGGGTCGCCCATCGAGCCGAGGTCGCGAGGATGGAGGAGGCGATCCGCAAGGTCGAGGCGGAGGTGGAGATGGAGCTCGCCCGGTTGACGGAAGCGCGACAGGCGATCTGTCGTGGCATTCCGGAGGAGGTGATGACCGCCTACGAACGGGTCCGTGCGCAGGCGCAGAAGGCCGGGCGTGGCGCAGCGACGCTCTCCGAGGGTCGCTGTGGCGGTTGTCGGATCAGGCTACCTTCTCTCGAGAAGACGCGGATGATGGCCGAACCCGAGACCGCGCTGATTCAATGTCCTCAATGTCGGCGTGTGCTGGTTCGTGGATCCGATCGATGAGGGGTCGGATCCGGTCGTCCGATCCGTCACGCCTGAACGTGCGTATCCACAGGAAGAGATAGCGGGGTGAAAGGGTCAGCCGCAGCTGCAGGAGGCGAACGCGTCGCAGCAGGCTTCCGCTCACGCGACAGGCCAGGGTCGAAAGCAGTTCGAGGGCCAGATCGGCCTGGTCGTTTTCGGCGTAGAGACCCGCCAGATCGAGCAGCAGGTGATCGTCCCAGGGTTCGATCTCCCGTGCGCGAGTCAGCAGGGCGATGGCCTGGGCTCTCGAATGGGGGCTGCCGAAATTCATCCGCCCATCGACGAGGGTCTCGAAGGCTCCATCGGGCCGGTTCATCTTGATCTGCAGTTCGGCGCAGAGCCGCCAGGCTTCGAATTCATGGGGAACGAAGCGGCATGCGTCGCGGTAGACCGCCAGGCATTCGGTGTATCGCTTCGCCCGGGCATGTTCGAGAGCGACGCGGCGATAGAGCTGCCAGGCTTCGAAGCCTTCACCTGCCCAGGCCAGCATCGGGGCGACGCGAAGGGCCACTTCCAGATTCTGCGGATTCTCCACCAGGATCCGACGATAGAGGCGGATCGCGATGCGATCGTGTCCTTTGTTGCGGGCACGATGCGCTTCGGTGAGGAGCTGGTATTCGCGGTCGCGCACGGCGCGGAGGGAGCTCGCCAAGATTTCCTCTCCCGATTGGATGGAGTCTTTTCGATCGGTCGCACCGCGGGATCGACGAGTGATCCGGCTCACGTTTCGTCCCGAGCCCGTTCGGGATCGCGGATCCGTTCATGGCGAGCGTCCGGAGGGTTCGTCATCATCGCCCGCGAGGAGTCCATCCATGTTCCTCCGTCATGCGGCCTTCGCCCTGCTGTTCGCCTTCCTGCCCATCCTGGTTTCCGGAGCCGATTCGACGGCGGAGAACGTCTATTCGCCCGGAGGCTGGGCCACGCTGCACCGCAGCCCCGCCAACCGGAGACTCGTTCCGGGCGTCTTCCTCGGCGGACTGGAATACCCGGTCGAGCGGGTCTGGACGGCTCTCGAAGGCGCCTCCGTCCTGACGGCACCGACCTCGAGTCCCGATGGACGGACGCTCTACGTGACGACCGGAAGGGCGGCCGGCCATGCGAACCTGCACGCGTTCGACCTCTCCGGCCGGCGACTCTGGCGTTCGATGCCCTGGCAGGACGCCGGGACGGGACTCGATCCCTGTGCGGTCCTGTCGAGCGTGATCGTCGATCGTGACGGGGACCTCTACATCGGAGACTGCAACCAGCTCTTTTCGTTCCGGGACGACGGCTCGGAGAAATGGGTCGTCCCGCTTCCGCCGCGTCGGGCGGGCGACTGGAAGGCCTCCGAGAGCCTTCCGGTGAACGCGCTCACGACGGCGGTCTTCACGCGGGGGGGCCACCTGCTCGGCGTGACGAATTTCGCGGACGTGATCGTGGTCGATCGGAAGACCGGACGATCCCTGGCCGCGCCGATGCGGCTGCCGGGGCGGGTTCCCGAGAGATCGACGAGGCTGGCGATGCCGGGCAGTGTCTTCTCGAACGGCCTGCTCGATCCCG
>DRKE01000409.1 GCA_011051925.1 Deltaproteobacteria bacterium | reverse complement strand
CTCGTCCCGGCTCGAGGCGATGAAGGCGGCCCTCGAGCATCTCGCCGGGAAGTGCCACGGCGACGAACGCCCCGACTGTCCCATCCTCGAGGGTCCGGCGGCCGAAGAGACGGAAGCGGCGCTCGCCTGAGGCGGTCCTCACGTTCGGGGCCGTGGTGGTGGCCCCTCCGGGAGTCGAACCCGGACGGCCCGATCGGGCCAGCGGATTCTAAGTCCGCTGTTATAATCAACGTCCACACTGATCGACATGATCCCGGTTAACATCATGTGGTAATGCTATTTTCTGTCCACAGTTGCGCCTGATTGTCCACCTGCGTAAAGTGGATTGACAGTCCCGCTCGTAGTCCCATTTTCTCCTCGACTCGAAACGAGCGAGATGTGTCCATGGCGAGGAAACAGCTTTCGAAGCTCTTGCTGGAGCGAACACGCAGACCGAAGAACGGACGTCTGGAGCTCGTGGACAAGGTGCAGCCCGGCCTCACCGTGCGAGTCGGCCGGAAACGCGTTTTCGTGTGGCGGGGCCTGCTCTGCGGGCAACAGATCAGAGTCACACTTGGAGCGTGGCCCGCCATGTCGGTCGCCGAGGCTCGAAAGGAGACAGAAAAAGTCGGCAATATAGCGGCCCGGGGGATCGATCCTCGGCGCGAGATGCAGGCTGGCAGGGAGTTGACCGTGTCCTAGGCCGTTGAGCTCTATATTGAGCAGTTCGCGAAGCTACAGCAGCGATCCTGGCGCGATACTCGCAACAGACTTCGGCGCGATCTGGTGCGGATGTACGGCGATATGCCCGTCCGCGGGATAGGCCGGGGGCATACGTCCGTATAATTGACGAGATGCGGGCCAGAGGCGTTGGCGTCGGAATGAACCGCACGCCCGCTCATGTCCGCAAGCTCTTCGCCTGGCTGGCCGAGCGCGAACTGGTGGACGGTAATCCCGTGGCGGGAAAGAGCAGGCCCGCGAAGGAAGCGCCCCGCGACCGGGTGCTGGACGACGAAGAGATCCGGGCCGTCTGGCGCGCGTGTGACGGTCTCGGGCATCCCTACGGCCCGTTCGTGAAGTTGCTGATCCTCACCGGGCAGCGTCGGGGCGAGACGGCGGCCATGCTGTGGGCCGATCTCGATCTCGAAGCGGGCACCTGGACGATACCGCCGGGATTGAACAAGTCCGGCCGTCCACATCTCGTACATCTGTCCGAACCGGCGCGAGCTATCCTCGGAGAGATGCCGCATGTGGGGCCGTGGGTGTTTACGACCACCGGCGCGAAACCGATCAACAGCTTCGGGCTGCTCAAGCGCAAGCTCGACGATCTCTCGGATGTGACCGGGTGGCGGCTGCACGATCTGCGTTGAACGGCTGCGAGCAACATGGCGGCGCTCGGCTTTCCGCCGCATGTGGTCGAGAAGGTGCTGAACCACGTGACCGCAGGTGCGGGACCGCTCGCCCGCGTCTTTCAGAGGCACGACCACGCCGAGGAGCGACGCCGGCCGCTCGAAACTTGGGGTCGCAAGGTAATGGAGATCGTCGAGGGTACCGATGCGGAGGTGATCGCGCTCCGTCGCTGACCGGGCACGGAGCTCGCAGCGCGAACAGAGTCGGGGGCGACGGCATCGAGGTGATCGTGCCCGCGTGAAGGCCACGCTTGGAAGCCCGCCGCTACGGAGCCGCCGTGGCGGTCTTCGGCGCGAGGTACGGGTGGCTGCGTGCTCGCGCCGAGAAGGTGACAGGGAACGCTCGTGGCAAGCCTTCTCGCGACAGCTCGGAAGTGAGAAACACCGATGACCGGAGTGGGGTTGGAGCGGATCTTCGAGGATTGCCTGGCGGCACTGGGGGTCGACAGGGCCAGGCTGGCGCGCCGCATGGGGTTCGGGGACGTCGAGACGGCGGTGCGAATCATCGACCGCTTTATCGCCCATCCCATCCGCAAGGGGCCGCTGGCGCGGCGGCTAATCGCCGCCCTCGGCCGCGAGGGGGAGCGTTTCGAGGTGGCGCTCGATCTCTGGCTCGAAGAGCGTGAACCGTTTCCGAAAAAGAAGCGGACATTCTGGCCGGTGGTGCGGATCATGACCTTGCCACCGCCCCGGCGCAGTGTCTCCAGCATGATGGTCATGGGGCACTTCCTCGCCCGGCGGGTGTCTCCGGACTGGTCGGAACTTCCGCTGGAGGAGGGCTGCGAGCGGGTACGGGCCTTCTATGCCGTCTGGTGCAAGCGCCATCCGGAAGTGCGCAGCCCCGGCTTCGTCTGGGCCCGCAACCGCGACGAATTCTGGGAGTTCGACGCCGAAGGCAAGCTCCTCGGTCGCTACGGCCGAGGTTACCCCATCGACGCCGTCGATCTTCTTCCGGGCGGTCGCCGGGCCCGCGACCTGCCGCCCGATCCCGCCTGGTACGTCGACTGCCCGCGATGCCGGCTCCCGAAGTCGCGCGAGCCGGCCGAGGGCTGGGGGAACCATCGGCGGCCGTCGTCCGATCCCGCCGTCGGCGGACGAGCGCCGGCTCCCGGCCGGGTCCGCTATCGCGGGCATCCGAACGCGAGGCGTTTCAGCAGGGCTTCGTGGATGGAATACCGGTCGAAATCGTTGGCCCGGGCTTCGACCGTACAGTGGAGTAAATATGCATGCGGGGCCGAGGT
>DRKE01000408.1 GCA_011051925.1 Deltaproteobacteria bacterium | reverse complement strand
GAATAGCCGTTGCTGTGGAAGCCGCTCGAGGCGAGTCCGATCAGGACATCCCCTTCGGAGATCGTCGAGCCGTCGATCACCTGGTCCCGCTCGACCACGCCGATGCTGAAACCGACGATCTCGAGTTCCCCCTTGGGATAGACGCCCGGCATCGTCGCCGTCTCGCCGCCGATCAGGGCTGCACCCGCCCGCTTGCAGCCTTCGGCGATGCCGCGCAGCGCGTCCGCCGCGATCTCCTTCTGGAGGTCGGCCATGGCAATGTAGTCGAGAAAGATGATCGGTTCGGCCCCCTGGACCACGAGGTCGTTCACGACCATCGCGACGCAGTCGATGCCGATCGTGTCATAGCGGCCGATCTGGGCGGCCAGCTTGAGCTTTGTTCCGACGCCGTCGGTCGCCGCCACGAAGACCGGACTCCGGTACCGATCAGGCGCCTTGAACATGCCTGCGAAGCCACCGATCGAACTCAGGACCTCGGGCCGGAAAGTGCCCCGCGCGATCTCCTTCACGTCGTCGATGAAGGCCTCGTCGTGATCGAGATCGACGCCCGCCGCCGCGTAGGCGGGGGCCGACGTGCTCGAAAAAGCCTTCTTGTCCGGGTCGGAGGAGCGGGTCACGGGCGAGTGATAGGCAAAGGGCCTCGTGGCGTCAATTCGGGCCGTTCGGGAGGGGCCCGTGACGGGATTCCGGGGTCTCTCCCGCCCGGGTCCGCTCGGGATGGGGCAGGCCCGGGGCAGGGCAGGCCCGGGGCATCCAGGCTAAGGTGAGCCCGTGACGATTTCGGTCGTGATCCCGACACTCGACGAAGCCCAGGGCATCGTCCGGGCCGTCGAGAGCGTGATCGCGCCCGGGGTGGAAGTCATCGTGGTCGATGGCGGCAGTCGGGATGGGACCTGCCGCCTCGCCCGCGACGCCGGAGCCCGGGTCCTCGAAGGTGTTCGGGGACGCGCCCGCCAGCTCCGGCTGGGTGGTGAAGAATCGACCGGGGACGCGGTTCTCTTCCTGCATGCCGACACGCGACTCGCGTCGGGTTGGCAGGAAGGCGTGCGGCAGGCCCTGGCGGATCCCCGCTGCGCCGGGGGGGCCTTCGCGTTCCGTTTCGCGGAGCGGGGTTTCCGCGAGTGGTGGATCGAACGGGGCGTCGCGCTCCGGGTCGCGCTCTTCCGGCTGCCCTATGGCGATCAGGCGCTTTTCGTGCGCCGCAGCGTGTTGGAGAAGATGGGCGGGATACCGATCGTGCCGATGATGGAAGACCTGGATCTCGTGGCCGCGATCAAGCGCGCGGGGCGGCTCGAGCTGCTGCGCCTCGAGGCGACGACCTCCTCGCGGCGTTATGCCGAGCATGGCACGTTGCGGACGATCGGTTGGCATCAATGGGCGCTCCTCGGGTGGTGGCTCGGCTGGGATCGCGAGTGGATGGCGGAAAGGATGGGCCGATGACGGCAGCCGCCCCGGTCGTCTCGGCCGCTGAGAGCGGGGATTCGCCCGTCCGGCACGCGCTCCGCCGGCTTTCGGTCTATCTGCGCCGGAACTGGCGCCACTACACGCTCTGGTATCTCGTCGTGCTCCTCTATTCGGCCGCCTTCAACGCGCTTCCCCTGGCCGTCGGTTGGGCGATCGGCGGATCGATCGATCCCACGGTCAGCCGTGCCGAGGTGATCGAACGTTGCTGGGTGATCGCCGGTGTGGCCGTCGCGGGCGGAGCGCTCCGGTTCTTCTCCCGGCTTCTCGTCTTCAACGCCGCGCGCGAGGTCGAGTACGAGATCCGGAACGACCTCTTCGAACATCTGCAGCGGCTTCCGCAATCGTTCTATTTCCGCTGGCGAACGGGCGACCTGATGAGTCGCTGCGTCAACGACCTGAATTCCGTCCGGATGCTGCTCGGTCCGGGGCTGCTCTCGGTGGCCCAGAGCCCGATCCTCTTCCTGGGCGCCTTCATCGGGATGGCGACGTTGAGTCTCAAGCTCGCCCTCCTGATGATGGTTCCCTATCCGCTCTTCATCTTCCTGTCCCGGGTGATCGGCGGCCGTCTTTATCTTCGCAGCCTGGCTTCGCAGCAATCCCTCGGTGCGCTCTCGAATCTCGTCCAGGAGAGTCTTTCGGGGATCGCGGTCATCAAGGCCTATGCGATGGAGCGCGATCAGGCGGGGCGCTTTGCCGAGGCCAATGAACATCTGCGTAAACGACAGCTCGGCCTCGTGCGGACCTATGCGGCGATGCCGGCGCTCACGGGGCTGCTGCCCGCCGCGGGACTCGGGTTGGTCATCGTGGTGGGGCTCGCCGAGATCTCCGCCGGGCGCATGGAACCGGGGGGACTCTTCGCCTTCACGATCTACGTCCGGATGCTCACCTTTCCGACCTTCATCATGGGTTTCGCGATCAGCCTGGTCCAGCGCGGGGCCTCGGCCATGGAGCGGATCGACGAGGTCCTGTCGACGGCGCCCGCCATTCGCGACCGGCCCGATGCGATCGATCTGGACCGGGTCCGGGGCGAGATCGAGTTCCGCGGACTCTCCTTCCGCTACGGCGGCGATGATGCTCGGGAGAAGGCCCTCGAAGACATCACGCTCAGGGTGCCGGCGGGCACTTCACTCGGTGTGGTCGGACCCGTCGGCTCGGGAAAGTCGACGCTGGCTTCGATCATTCCCCGGCTCTACGAGGTCGAGGATGGCCGCGTCTTCATCGACGGCATCGACATCAACCGGATCCGCCTCTCGTCCCTTCGATCCGCGATCGCCATGGTGCCCCAGGATTCCTTCCTCTTTTCGCTGCCCCTGCGAGGCAATATCGCCTACGGCCTTCCCGCGGACGCGCCGGACGAAGAGATCCGGGCGGCCGCCGAACGCGCCCAGCTGGCGCGGGACATCGAGGATCTGCCAGCGGGCTATGACACCCTCGTCGGGGAACGCGGCGTGATGCTGTCGGGGGGACAGCGGCAGAGAACGGCGCTCGCGCGGGCGCTCGCCCTCGATCCGAGCATCCTCATCCTCGACGACACGCTTTCAGCCGTCGATGCGGAGACCGAGCGCCGCATCCAGGCCGGACTCGACGAGGTCTTCGCCGGTCGGACCGTCGTCGTCGTGGCCTCGCGCGTGAATTCCGTTCGCAACCTCGACCAGATCGTGGTGCTCGACGGGGGGCGGATCGTCGAGCGGGGAACCCACGACGAGCTCATGGCGCTCGGCGGGCTCTACGCCCGACTCGCCATGGAACAGGAGGATGCGGATCCGGAGGAGACGTCGCTCCGAAAGGACGGATCATGAGCAACGAGGTTCGTGGGAACCAGCCGAGGGCATCGGCCGAAGAGGTGCGCGCGCGAGCGGCTTTCGAAGAGGAAGCACACGAGGAGGAAGCGCTCGGAAAGGCCTATGACGGCCGCCTCCTTTTGCGACTCTGGCCCTATGTCCGTCCCTACCGCGGGCAGATCGCGGCGACGATCGGGCTCTTCTTCCCGATCTTCCTGCTGGAACTCGCGCCCGCCTGGGTGGTTGCCGTCGGGATCCATCAGATTCTCGAGGCCCGGGGGCTGGCGAGGGGCTTGTCCGAGGAGGCGGCCGCCCGGGCGGGAGACGTCGTTTCGCCCGCTGCGCGACTGGGGGCGTTCTTCGAGCCGGTCCTCTACTGGATGAACCATCCCCCGGTCGGCCTCTCGAACGAGATCTGGCTCGGACTGATCTTCTTCGGCGTGACGGCGATCCTGACGGCGCTCACCTACCTGCATCAGGTCCTGATGGCGACGACCGGCCAGAACGCCATGCGCGATCTGCGCCGGCATGTCTTCGATCACATCACGCGGCTCCACATGAGCTTCTTCGACACGATGCCGATCGGGCGCCTGGTGACGCGCGCGACCAACGACGTCGAGAACGTCGCGGAAATGTTCTCCCAGGGGCTCGTCGCCCTGGTGACCGACGTCTTCAAGATGGCCGGCTACGCGGTCGTCCTCTTCCTGATCTCGCCCCGGCTGGCATTCTGGACCTTCCTGATCGTGCCCTTCCTGGCGGTCGCGGCCTTCGTCTTCCGGCTCAAGGTCCGTGAGGCCTTCCGCTCCGTTCGCGTCAAGATCGCGCGGATCAACACGCATATCCAGGAGACCGTGACCGGCATGAAGGTCGTCCAGCTCTTCGGCCGGGAAGAGCGCAACATGGCCGATTTCGATCGCATGAACGCGGAGCATCGCGATGCCTGGCGCCAATCGATCAAATACGACTCGCTGCTCTTCTCCACGATCGAGATGGCGACGGGCGTCACGATGGCGGTCATCATCGGCGTCGGGACGGGCATCGCCGAGGCGGGGATCATCTACGTCTTCATCGACTACATGCAGCGCTTCTTCATGCCCTTGCGCGACCTTTCCGCCAAGTACTCGGTCATGCAGTCCGCGATGGCGAGTACCGAGCGGATCTTCCAGGTCCTGGACACGCCGCTCGGGGTGCCCGATCACGTCGAGGTCGCGCCGACTGGCTCGGAAGCCGATCGGGGTCGTGTCGAATTCGATCACGTCTGGTTCACGTATGCGGATCGTGCGGGTCCGGACGGGGGTGGGGATGGTGAAGAGCAGGCCGATGCCGACATGGATTGGATCCTGCGCGACGTGAGTTTCGTCGTGGAACCGGGCGAAAAGGTCGCCTTCGTCGGGGCGACCGGTGCGGGCAAGACGACGATCATCAAGCTGCTGACACGGCTCTACGACGTCGATCGCGGCAGCGTTCGCGTCGATGGAATCGACGTCCGCGACATCCCCCAGCAGGATCTCCGACGCCGGATCGCCACGGTCCTCCAGGACGTCTTCCTGTTCAGCGGGAGCGTGGCGAGGAACATCGCCCTCGGGCGGGACGACCTCGACGAGGCGGCGATCGAGGAAGCCGCTCGCGCCGTCGAGGCCCATGGCTTCATCGAGGCACTGCCCGACGGTTATCGGACCGAGGTGCTCGAGCGGGGCGCCAATTTCTCGACCGGGCAGCGACAGATCCTCTCTTTTGCGCGGGCCCTGGCGCATGGCGCCCACATCCTCGTCCTCGACGAGGCCACGAGCGCGATCGATTCGGAGACCGAGGCCGCCATCCAGCGGGGGATCCACGTCCTGATGGAGGGCAAGACGGCGATTGCGATCGCCCATCGACTGTCTACGATTCGGGACGTCGATCGGATCTTCGTCCTGAAGGGCGGCCGGATCGTGGAATCCGGAACCCACGAGGCGCTGCTCGCGACGGGCGGTCACTATGCCCAGCTCTATCGGTTGCAGTCGGAAGACCCCGGCCCGTCGCCGCAAGAGGAAGCCGGGACGCCCACATCCCGGCCGGGCGCGGAGGTGGACGCGCGGCGACTCGGAGGGTCCCGATCGGTCTGACGTCCGACCGGTCGTCCTTTCCCGGGTGGCCGATGACGGCGGGGAGACTCGGCTCGGACCGGACGACGAGAAGACGCGAAGACGCGGACAAGAAGAGACAACGAGAAGGACCTGAAAGAAGGGGGATTCCGGCCATGGCACTTTTCCAGGAGATCCCGTCGGAGACGGGCCGGCGCGCCTACGAGATCAAGGATCCCGTGTCGCTCGAGTCGATCGGCCGCTTCGAGGCGGCAACGACCGAGGAGGTGCGATCCGCGGTCGAACGTGCACGCAAGGCCCAGCGCGAGTGGGCCACGCGATCCTTCGAAGAACGGGCCGAGGTCCTCTGGCGTTGGATCGATGTCCTCGTCCAACGTCAGGATGACATCGTCGATCTCGTCCTGAGGGAAACCGGCAAGACCCGTCACGAGGCGGTCGCCATGGAGGTGATGGCGCCCTGCATGCAGATCGCCCACTACGCGAAATACGGCGCCCGCTACCTGAAGACCCGGCGGTTCCGACCCGCCGGCGTGATGCGCTTCACGAAGAAGCTCACGCTGATCTACCAGCCACTCGGGGTCGTCGGCCTCATCACGCCCTGGAACGGCCCGGTCGCACTGACGACGAATCCCCTGGCCCAGGCCTTGATGGCGGGCAATGCCGTCGTCCACAAGCCGAGCGAGGTGACCCCTTTTTCGGCCGTGCTCCTGAAGGAGATCACGGACGCGGCGGGATTTCCCCAGGATCTCTACCAGGTCGTCCAGGGCGATGGCGCGACGGGGGCCGCGCTGATCGACGCCGGCGTCGACAAGATCTCGTTCACGGGAAGCGTCGCGACGGGTCGCAGGGTGGGGGAGGCCTGCGGGCGGAACCTGATTCCCGTCACCCTCGAACTCGGGGGCAAGGATGCCATGATCGTGTGTACGGATGCCGACCTCGAGCGGGCGGCAGAGGGTGCGGTACGCGGCTCGTTCTTCAACTCCGGCCATTATTGCTGCGGAACCGAACGCGTCTATGTCCCCGAGTCGATCTACGAGCCCTTCGTCGAGAAGGTCGTCGAGCAGACGAAGAAGCTTCGGCAGGTCGAGTCGTGCGACGGAGACGTCGGCGCGATCTTCTGGGACAAGCAGATGGAGATCATCGAATCCCACATGGCCGACGCGAAACGGAAGGGTGCGAAAGTGCTCGTCGGTGGCGAACACGACCGGAGCCTGTCGGGCTATTTCTTCCCGCCGACCGTGGTCGTCGAAGTCGACCACGAGATGGACCTCATGTGTCATGAGACCTTCGGGCCGATCGTCGCCATCCAGAAGGTCCGGGACGAGGAGGAGGCGATCGAGCTCGCGAATGATTCGGATTACGGCCTTTCCGGGAATGTCTGGACGACGGATCTCGCGAAGGGGGAAGCGATCGCGGCCCGCATGAAGACGGGCAGCGTCAGCGTGAACGACATCGCCGTGACCTACGGCATCCCCGAGGCGCCCTTCGGCGGGCTCAAGTCGAGCGGGGTCGGCCAGGTGAACGGCGAGGTCGGCATCCGGGGCTACTGCCATCTCCACCCGATCGTGATCGATACGGCGAAGAAGGCGCAGGGCGGATACCCCTACTCCCGGAAGAGCGCTGAGGGGTTGCAGAAACTGGTCCGGAGGGTCTTCGGAAACCGTTTCCTCCGGAAGTGGTTCGTCTAGTAGAGGTCCTTCCCAGAAGACATCGGATTCCGGGAACAGGAGACCGGAGCCGCACGGGAGGCACGGGGAGCGGGCCCCCGGATGGGCTCGGGCGGCGTTCCCGGTCCGATCAGCCCGGGGCTGGAATCCGATTTGGCGCCAGCTCCGGGGAGATGGTATTTTCGGGTCACCCCCCTGAACGATCATGAAGAACGGATCCCGTCGGGCCCGGCTCGATGGGATTCCGGATCCCCGAGTCGAAAGCGAAGTTTCCGGCCCCGACGCGACGAGGGGCGGCCCGACCCGTCGATCCGGGTCGTTGATCCGGGATGGAATCCGGACCGGAAGCCCCGCCTTCGATGCCTGGCTTCCTTCATCGTGGCCCGTGTGGTCCGTGATGACGGAGGGCAGGAGGTTGCGAGCAGGTGGTTTGGAATCGATCCGGGAATGACCCGGGTCGTCGATCCGATTCCGGACGCTTTCGTCTAGAATCGGGGGTGAATTGCCGCATCGGGCCAGGGGCTCTCGAGCCGGATCCGCACGCCGCGTCGTGATGACGGGCGAAGGGGAGCACGGATCGAGGAGATGGCCCCGATCTCGGCGTGGGCCGATCGATCGAGGGAAGATTTGCGCATCAAGAGTCTGCAACTGCATGGATTCAAGTCCTTCGTCGACCGGACGGTCTTCAGCTTCGACGAGGGGATGACCGCCGTCGTGGGCCCGAACGGCTGCGGCAAGTCGAATGTCGTCGACGCGATCAAGTGGGTGATGGGGGAGCAATCCGCCCGGAAGCTCCGGGGCAAGGGGATGGAAGACGTCATCTTCGCCGGATCCGAGAACCGGCCCCCGATCGGCATGGCGGAGGTGACGCTCACCTTCGACAACTCGGACGGGAAGGCGCCCGCGGCCTTCGCGGCCTACAGCGAGATCGAGATCGCGCGACGTCTCTACCGCTCGGGGGAGTCCGAGTACCTGATGAACAAACAGCCTTCGAGGCTGAAGGACGTCCACGATTTCTTCCGCGACACGGGAATCGGTTTGCGGGGCTATACGATCGTCGAACAGGGCAAGGTGGCCGAGATCGTCTCGGCCAGGCCCGAGGATCGGCGCGGCCTGATCGAAGAAGCCGCGGGCATCAGCAAGTACAAGGCCAGGCGACGTGAAGCCGAAAGCAAGATGCGCTCGACCGAGCAGAATCTCGTCCGCGTGAACGATGTCCTGGGCGAGATCCGACGTCAGATCAGTTCCCTCGAACGCCAGGCCAGGAAGGCGGCCCGATACAAGCGGCTGCAGGAGACCCAGCGGATTCTCGAGTTGTCGCTGGCAGCCGACGAGCGTGAGAACCTGATCGAGGAGGTCGAGCGCGAGACCGCGGCGTTGACCGCACTGAAGGACGAGACCGCCGCTCTCCAGACCCGGCTCGCCGAGCGCGAACTCGCCGCCCAGGAAGAGCGGATCGCGCTGGCCGAGGCCGAGAAGGCCGTGACCGCGGGTGCCGAGAAGCTCTACGGCCTGCGCAGCGAGATCAAGAATCTCGAAGGCCGGATCGATCTCGCGCGCCGAGAACGCGACAGCCTGGAAGAAGCCAGCGAGTCGCGCCGGGAGGAACTGGCCCAGCTCGGTGAACAGCTACGGGCCGCCGAGGAGGAACTGCGGGGGGCCCGGCAGGAACTCGAACTGCTCGAGCGCGGACTCGAACAGGAACAGTCGGCGATCGAGGAGGCCGAGCGCGAGGTCCAGGCGGCGCAGGAGGCCCTGCGCGCTGTCGAAGGGGAGCGCGAGGCGAGGAATGCGGCGCACGTCGAGTTGTTGACGGCCGTGGCGCGCCTCGAGGATCGGATCGCTGCTCTCGGCGATCGCGAGGCGACGATCGATCAGCAGTTGCGGGGCGTCGATGCCGACGTCGAGGCCAAGCAGAGCGAAGCCGCGCGGGCGGGCGACGAGCAGTCGACCCTCGAGGACGGATTGCGCAATCTGCTGGCCGAACGCGATCGCCTGCAGGAGCAGCTGCGCGAGGCGATGCGCCAGCACGATCGGGCCAAGGAAGGCCTGCGGATGGCCACGCTGGCGGAACAGGAGGCGATGAAGGTCGCACAGACGACGCGCGCGCGTTTCGATTCCCTGCGCGAGGTCGTCGAAGGGCGGCAGGATCTCGGTGCGGGGGCCCGTCATCTGATGGAGGCCGGCGAGGAAGCGGCTTCGCGGTTCGGACTGAAGGGGCTCGTTCGTGAGCTGATCGAGGCCGATCCGGAGGTCGAGCGGGCGGTCGAGGCCGTTCTGTCGGATCGGGCCGATGCGATCGTGATCGACGAAGCGGACGGGGCGTTGGCAGCCCTCGAAGCGCTGCGGGCGGAGGGGGCGGGACGGGGTGTATTCGTCGTCCAGCGATCGCTCCCCGATCTGCAGGGGGGGGTGGTTCCCCTGGGCGATCCGCTCCTGAAACGGGTGCGGCCCCGGGCGGGAAGCGAAGGGATCGCGCGAACCCTGCTCGGCGATGTCTACCTGATCGACCGGCTCGAGACGGCCTTCAAACATTTCGGAACGGGTCGGCTTCCGGCGACCTTCGTGACGCCCCAGGGCGATCTCGCGACGCCGGATGGCGTCATCCAGGGGGGCGGCGATTCGTCTGCCAGCGGGGTGTTCACGCGGGCGCGGGAGGTCCGGGAACTCGAAGTCGAGGTCGCCACCCTCGATCTGGCCGCCGAGCGCGCCCAGGAGGCACGGGCACGAGCCGAGGCGGTCCTGGCCCGGGCGGGTGAAGAGCTCGAGAACCTGCGCAACCGCCACCACACGGCCGCCCTGGCGGTCGCGAACCACGAGAAGGATCTCGAACGTTCGACGGAGAAGGTGAAGCGGATCGGGGAGGCCAAGGAATCCCGGGTGGCCGAGCGCTCGGAGCTGCTTCGGGAGCAGGAATCCGTCGCCGAAGAACTCGTTCGGCTCCAGCAACAGCTCGAGGAACGGCGCCGGGAGCGCGAGACGAGCCAGCGGGCGGTCGACGCGCTCGGTCTGCAGATCAGCTCGGCGGGGCGCGACCTTTCGCGCCGTGAGAGTCGGGTGGCGGAACTCCGGGTCGCCTATCGTGCGCGGGACGAACATCGCCAGCGACTGCGAGAGACGGCGGCCCGTGCCGAACAGTCCGAACGCGAAACCCGGACCTGGATCGAGCGGCGCAAGGAGGAGATCGAGAGCGCCCGTGTCCGTCGCGAAGCGCTCCTCGGCGAGATCGAGAACGCCGAGGCGGAACTTGCCCTGCGGCTCGAGGCGGAAGAACTCGCGCGGACCGAAAGCGAAGCCCTGCGGGAGCGTTTCGAGGCGAACGCCGCCCGGGTCGCCGAAGTCGAGGAGAGTGCGCGGGAGCTGCGGGTCGCGCTCGGCCGGGCCCACGAGAAGGCGAACCAGGCCGAACTCAAGTTGAGCGAGGCCCGCATGCGGCTCGAGCATCAGGCGACGACCGTGCGGGAACGCTGGGACATCGAGATCGCCGACTGGAAGCTGCCGACCCTCGAAGAGCTCGAGACGAGTGCCGAAGGCAGGGCGAACGGATCGACCGCGGCCAGCGCTTCGGAGGACCACTCGGAATCGCGCGGGGCAGCGACGCCGGAAACGGCGATCGCGGATCCGGCCGTTCGCGACGATTCGACCGGATCGGAATCCGGCGACGCCGAAGCGGAGGCGAGTCCGGCCGCGGCGCTGCGAGAGGCCCGGCGGAACATCGAACTCGCGCTGCTCCCCACGGAAGAGCGTCGCCGCGAAGCGGAGAAGGTGCGCAAGAGTCTCCAGTCCCTGGGCGACGTGAATCTCGGCGCGATCGAGGAACACGAAGAACTCGCCGAGCGTTTCCGCTTCCTCTCGGAACAGAAGGACGACCTCGAAGGCACGATCCAGAGCCTGAGGGAAGCGATCTCGCGCATCAATCGCACGAGTCGGAAACGCTTCCGGGAGACCTTCGAACTCGTCCGGGAACATTTCGAATCGAATTTTCCGCGGCTCTTCGGCGGGGGCAAGGCGAGTCTCGAACTGACGGAGGCCGAAGACATCCTCGACGCCGGCGTCGACATCATGGCGATGCCGCCCGGCAAGCGGCTCCAGAACGTGAACCTCCTCTCGGGCGGGGAGAAGACGATGACCGCCCTGGCGCTACTGGTCGCGGTCTTCCAGGTCCGCCCCTCGCCCTTCTTCCTGCTCGACGAGGTCGATGCGGCGCTCGACGACGCCAACGTCGGCCGTTTCAATCAGCTGATCACGGAGATGTCCGAGCACAGCCAGTTCCTCGTCATCACGCACAACAAGCGCACGATCGAGGTCGCCGACGTCCTCTATGGCGTCACGATGGAGCAGAAGGGCGTGTCGAAACTGGTTTCGGTCGTGCTGAGTTGAGGGCCCGCGCGAGGGCATCGCGGAGGGACTTGTCTTCCGGCCGAACCGTGAGCGCACGTTCGAGATGGGGAATCGCTTCGTGCCAGCGGCGCTGCTCCATCAGGCCAAGACCGACCCGACGGTTCAGCTCGAAATCGTCGGGAAAGAGTTCGAGTCCCTTCTTCCAGGTATGGATCGCTTGGTCGGGGCCCTGTCGCCGTTTCGAGAGCGTTCCGAGCTTCGCGAAGCCCTCCGGATTCGGGTGCAGGCGCAGGCTGCGCCAATAGTCGCGGAAGGCGCGGGCGGAGCGGCCCGATTCCAGCAGCCGGTTGGCCAGACGCGATCGAAGGATCGCGGAGTCGCGTCCGTAGAGGGCGGCCCGGTCGAGAATGGCTTCGGCTTTCGCGAGGTCGTTGGTTCGCAGGGCTTCGGGGAATCGCCCGTCGAGTTCGATGTAGGGAACGATCCGGACGAGGCAGAAGAGGCCGGCGAGACTCCAGGCGAGGCGCCCGATCCAGGTGCGTCGAGGGTGGATCGATCGTTCGGTGGCTGCCGCCCCGGTTTGTGGCTGGACGCGGCTCAGCAGGACGCGGGCGAGTCGGGGATTGCGAAGCTTCCAGATCGCCCCGTCGAGCATGAAATGATGGAGGTTCACGGCGGCGGCGACGCACATCGCCAGACCGAAATCGTAGTCGGGGCGGCCGAGCAGATCGGGACCCAGCAGGAGGACAGGAGCCGCCCAGACGGCGTTTCCGAAGACGAAGACTTTCGAGAAATAGCGTCCGAAGCCACGCCAGTCAGGATGGGCACGGGCATGATAGGCGGTGATCCAGAGATACTGGATCGCATGGCCGAGGGCGACCCAGACGAAATAGAACTGGTAGCTCGTGGTGTCGGTCGGTTCGAGGGCGGGGATCTTCGCGGAGAGGCCGAGCGTCGTCGCGAGATAGGGAATCGAGAACCAGACGGCCTGGGTCAGCATGAGCAGCGCGGTGGGTCCGAATGATCGAAGGCCCCCGGTCCGCACGAGCAGCGTGGCGGCGACGGTGGACGAAACGAGGTAGCCGAGGCCGACGATGGGCATCAGGATCGAGCGCCAGACGGTGGGCAGGCCGAGAGAGAGGAACCGGTAGCCCTCGCCGTCGAGGGATCGATAGCCGAGGGGATCGGCCGGGCTCGTGCTGCCGTCGAAATGCATCGTCAGGAAGACCGTCAGGAAGGAGAGCACGAACGACGCACGGAGCATCCGTCTGGCCGCGGGTGTGATCGCGACGCCCTGTCTCCGCAGGAACATGACGGCGATGCCATAGTTCTGGCCCGTATAGTGCCAGGGGCTCCAGGTGAGATAGAGCGTGATGAGAAGGGAGCCGAGCAGGGGAAGATGGAGCGCGGCGACGAGGACGAGGAGCCAGAACGCCGTCCCCCAGGTCGTGAAAAGGCGGTATGTCCTCCGCTCGGATCCGTGTTCATAGACGCGCAGGAGCGTCCCGCCATAGTGGGAACCGCTGACCACCAGAACGAGGCAGGCAATCCAGGAGGCCGGGATCCCCGCCCGCGCCGCAGGACCCCAGGCGATCAGTCCGGCCAGGAACAGGAGGTAGAGGAGCCCCGCGCCGAGCATCAGGTCGGGCAGCGGGCCGAAGAGCCAGGCGCTCTGTCGGGGGGTCGACATCGGACCGGAGGATAGCCCGCTCCCTGCCTGGACGACCGGCCAAGGCCGCGTAGCGGCCCCCGGTCCGATCCTTCGACGCGGGGGGGGCGGGGGGCCGCCGGACTTGTCATTTCAGCCAGTGTGTCCAACATGGGCCCAGGGGAAGGCCGGGATCCGATGAGGATCGCAGGCCGGGAACCAGGACGAACAGGGCGAACAGGACGAAGGAGGTCCGTGCATGTCTTCTACCTGGGTGGTCGTCGCGGACAGCGCGCGAGCGCGAATCTTCGATTTCGACGAGACGGCCTGGGCACTGACGGAAAGGGAGGACCTCGTCCATCCCGAATCCCGGCTCCGGCCTGGTGAGATCACGACCGATCGCCCGGGGTCGACGTTCCGGGCCGTCGGCCCGGGGCGCCAGGGTCTCGATCCGCGGAGTTCCGTCAAGGAGGTCGAGCGACGGGACTTCGCCAGGACGCTCGCGCGCCGACTCGACAAGGCGGTCGACACGAACGAGGTCCAGAAGCTCATCGTGATGGCCGGCCCGAAATTCCTGGGGGACCTGCGTGACTGCCTCGATTCGCCGACGCGAAGGGCCGTCTCTCTCGAGATCGAAAAGAACCTCGCGAAGCACGATGCTCGGGAGATTCTCGAAGCGCTGCCCGGGGCCGGGTAGGGTCACGCCATGTATCAGCTCGTTTTCTACGTGCCGGAATCCCATGTCGAGTCCGTCAAGGAAGCGGTTTTCGCTGCGGGTGCCGGCCGGATCGGAAACTACGACTGCTGCTCGTGGCAGGTGTCGGGTGATGGCCAGTTCCGTCCGATGGCGGGTAGCCGCCCCTTCCTGGGACGGGAGGGAGAGGTCGAGGTCGTTCGCGAATTCCGTGTCGAGATGGTCTGCGAGGACGAGTGGATCGATGCGGCCGTTCACGCGTTGGTCGAGGCGCATCCCTACGAGGAGCCCGCCTATCACTACTGGCGGGTGGGTTCGGGGCCCGAGCGGAGAAGGTAGTCGGGCGGGGATCGCGCGAGTCTCTTCGGTCGGGAGAGGAACGACAAGGCGGCCGAAGGGGACGAGCTGGTCGGCAGCCTTCCTGCCGCCGGGAATCCGCCGCCGGTCGAGGAGGCGTCTGCGAGCGGTGCGGCATCCGGAGCGGAAATCGGCCGCATCGGCCTGCGTGGTGGGTTCCGGGCTCGATCTATGCCTCCGCATTGGTAGAATCCGCGCCCTATGGACCCGATTCTCGCCCCGCTCGATGCGCTTTTCCGACAACATCCCTGGCTCCTGGTCGCGGCGGCCGGCCTGGGTCCCCTCCTGTTGGGACTCCTCGTCGAACGCCTTGGACGGCCGCCGGAGCCCGGGGCGGATGCCCTGGAAGAAGATCGACGAGAACGAGGGGAGGGGGAAAGGGGGGAAGAAGGAGGGATCGCTGGAGCCCCTTCCAGGGAGCGCCCGGTCGAGAAACCAGCGGCTCCCCCCGCCGGCGGGGGGGCGGCTGAGCCCGGAGCCTCGATCCTCCCGTCCGAACCCGAACCCGAACCCGAACCCGAAATCGTGCGGCCGCCACGGGTGCGATTGCGCGACCGTCTGCGCCGGACGAGCGAGGCGCTGGTCGGACGCTTGTCGGGTGTGCTCGGCGGTCGCCAGGTCGACGAGGGGATGCTCGAAGAACTCGAGGAGATCCTCTTCACGGCGGATCTCGGGGTGGCGACGGCGGAGTCGCTGCTCGAACGCGTCCGCTCCGAGGGGCAGGGCATGGACGGCGATGCCGTTCGCGACCTCTTGAAGCGGGCGATGGGCGAAGAACTCGCGGCGGCGCAGCGGGCGGACGAAGCCTTCGGTCTTCACGGCAGACCCCACGTCATCCTGGTGCTCGGGGTGAACGGTGCCGGCAAGACGACGACGATCGGAAAGTTGGCGGCACGCCATCAGGCGCTCGGGCGGAAGGTGCTGCTCGGGGCGGGCGATACGTTTCGGGCCGCGGCGATCGAGCAGCTCCAGACCTGGGGCGAGCGCGTCGGTTGCGACGTGATCGCGGGGGAGCCCGGAGGCGATCCGGCGTCGGTGGCCTTCGATACGGTGAAGGCGGCGGTGGCGCGGGAGGTCGATGTCGCGATCATCGACACGGCCGGTCGCCTCCAGACGAAGAAGCCGCTGATGGAGGAGCTCGGCAAGATCGTTCGCGTGATCGGGCGGGACATTCCCGATGCACCCCATGAGATCCTGCTCGTTCTCGACGCGAATACCGGGCAGAATGCGATCTCCCAGGCCAGGCTCTTCTCGGAGGTCGCGGACGTTTCGGGGCTCGTGCTGACGAAGATGGACGGAACCGCCAAGGGCGGGGTCATCGTCGG
>DRKE01000407.1 GCA_011051925.1 Deltaproteobacteria bacterium | reverse complement strand
CCGGTTCCGGAATGCCGAGATCGCGGAAGAACGAATCGGACATCGCCCGATCGTAGTGCTGTCCCGTATGCACGAGGATCGGTTCGAAGCGGCTCCCCCGCTCCGAGAACGCCTTCATCAGCGGCGCGATCTTCATGAAGTTGGGCCGCGCGCCGGCGACCGCCAACAATCGGATCGGTTCATCGCGGTCGACGCCTTGCTGGGCGGGCATCCGGTTCTCCTCACGCCTCGCGCTGCGCGATCCGGCAGCGGGCGAACACGATTCCGACTTCCCGACGCCCGAACCGACCGGAACTCGAGGGGCCATGTCCTTCGGGGGTATTTCGGGCTTCCGAACCTCCTTCTTTAGCATGCCTCCATGGAGGCATGGGGCCGTGGAGGGCAGATTGGCGGCCCGGGAGAAACCCGGGGCACATGGGGAAGGGCACCGGTCGGCGGGGTCAGGTGTCTTCCATCCCGGAGGGAAAGCGCGGGACCCGAAATCGGACGAAAGCTGGAGGCGGGTCGGCCGATGAGGGAAGAGAGTTTCCTATTCGGGACGCCAAGTATCTATTTCTGGAATCTTTTTTCACACGGCGGGGAAAAAGGAGTCCACCTGTGGCTACGATGGGGGCACTATCCGGTGGACCGGTCGTGTCGGTCAGTTTTCGAACGGAGTTTGTTTCGATGGGTGAAGGACGTGGGCCAGGACGGGGGAGAGGTCCGGGGGTTGGTGTGCTGGAGCCCGCTGGAGCTGGAGAGAGTCGAGGGTGTCCGTGGTTGAATCCAACCGGGATCGCCCCCTGCCGGGAGAGCACCGGATTCGATGAATGAACGCATGACTGTTCTCGTCATCGATGACGATCCGGGCATCCGGGACTACCTGGAAACGCTCGCGACGCGTCAGGGATATGGCGTTTATACCGCGCCCGACGGAGAGACGGCGCTCGCGAACTTCGATTCGATGCATCCCGATCTCGTGACGCTCGATGCGGTGTTGCCCGGAATGGATGGTCTCGAAACGCTTCGACGGATCAAGCAGCGTGCGCCCGAGGTGCCGGTCATCATGCTCTCCGGCCACGGGCATGCCCGGACGATCGTCGAGGCGATGCGACTCGGCGCCACGGATTTCCTGCGCAAACCCTTCGAGGTCGAGGAGCTCGAACTCGCCTTCCGGA
This sequence comes from Deltaproteobacteria bacterium, assembly GCA_011051925.1. Classification (GTDB taxonomy): domain Bacteria; phylum Myxococcota_A; class UBA9160; order UBA9160; family UBA4427; genus UBA4427. The sequence continues at coordinate 4,277 of DRKE01000407.1, read as the reverse complement.
AGGCGCTCGACAACCGCGCACTCGAGGAGGAGGTCAGGAGTCTCCGCGGTCGGGTCCGTAGCGAGGCCGAGAGTCTGTTGATGGGCGGCGACAATCCGAAGATGCGCGAGGTCCGCGAGATCATCGAGCAGGTCGCCGACACCGACATCACCGTGCTCATCCGGGGCGAGAGTGGAACCGGAAAAGAGGTCGTCGCCCGCGCTCTCTTCCAGCTCGGCAATCGTCGCAGCCGTCCCTTCGTGAAGGTCAATTGCGCGGCGCTGCCCTCGGAGCTGCTCGAAAGCGAACTCTTCGGTTTCGAAAAGGGTGCCTTCACCGGTGCCCAGAAGCGGAAGCTCGGGAAGTTCGAGTACGCCAACCAGGGGACGATCTTCCTCGATGAGATCAGCGAGATGGCCCCGGGTCTCCAGGCCAAGCTGCTTCAGGTCCTGCAGGACGGGGAATTCTCGCGACTCGGCGGCGAGGCCGACGTCCGGGTCGATGCACGGATCATCGCCGCGACGAATCGGAACCTCGAAGAAGCGGTTCGCAACGGTGAATTCCGCGAGGACCTCTACTACCGGCTCAACGTGGTCACCATCCTGATTCCGCCGCTTCGGGAACGCATCGACGCGGTCCCCCTCCTCGTCGAGCATTTCCTCCAGAAGTACAACGAGCAGTACAAGAAGGACCTCGAAAAGCTCTCGCCCGAAACGATGAAGCTGCTGATGGAATACCACTGGCCCGGAAACGTGCGTGAACTCGAAAACATGATCAAACGGATGGTCGTGCTCGGGAGCGAGCAGACCGTTCTCCAGGAACTGAACAAGCCCGGCGCCATGACGCGATCGCTCGCGGCCGATCCGGATGAAACCGATCTGGCTGCGCTCGGAGCGGATTTCTCGAACGGCCAGGATGTCGACCTGAAGGCGATCTCGAAAAGGGCTGCACAGATCGCGGAAAAGAAGGTGATCGAACGGGTGCTCGGTCTGACCCGATGGAATCGCAAGGAAGCCGCCGAGCGATTGCAGATCAGCTACAAGGCCCTTCTCTACAAGATGAAGGAAAACGGTTTGAGCGAGGGGCGATAGCATGGGCAAGAAGGATCTCGCGTGGAGAATTCTCAGATGAAGCGTGTTTCCAGGACTACACGGATGGCGGCCATTGCGGCTTTCGTCGCGCTGGTGGCCGGTTGCGCGGGCCGGGGGGCGCCTCCGCCTCCGGAGCCCATGCCGGGAGAGCGGGAGGCCTATGTGATCGGGATTCCCGACGTGTTGAAGATCGTCGTCTGGCGCAATCCCGAACTCTCCGTCGAGGTGCCCGTCCGGCGCGACGGGATGATTTCGGTTCCGCTGGTCGATGACGTCCAGGCGGAGGGCTTGACGCCCGAGGAACTGAAGGAGGTCCTGACCGAGGCGTTGGCCGAGTTCGTGACGGCGCCCGACGTGACCGTGATCGTCCAGCAGACGAACAGTCATACCGTGACCGTCGTCGGAGGAGTCGTCCGCTCGGGTCAGATCCCGCTGGTGCGGCAGATGCGGGTCCTCGAGGCGATCGCGACCATGGGCGGGTTCAATACCTGGGCGAAGAAGGATCAGATCAAGATCATTCGCCACTCGGGAAAAGGAACGGTCGAGTACGTCTTCAACTATGGCGCCTTCGCTTCGGGCAAGGCGCCGGAATCGAATCTCTTGCTTCAGCCGGGTGACACGGTTGTCGTGCCGGAATAACAGAGGCATCGGATGCGTCGTGCGCATCTCTGCGCGGTCCTGGGGTTTGGGTTGATGCTTGCCACAGCGTCATCAGAAGCGCGTGAACTCGCCTTGTCTGCCGATTTCCGGGTCGGGGGCGACAACAACATCTTCCGGACGGGAAGCAATCGGGTTGCGGACGGCTTCATCGAGATCTCTCCGAGAGCCTCCGTCCGGGAGAGTCGGTCGACCTTGAACTACGATTTCGACTATCGTCCGACCTACGAGGCGTTCGTCGACACGTCGGGCGTCGACGGATTCGACCATCAGGCCGGGGCCGACCTGACCTGGCGGCCGACGCCGATCGACACGCTCGGTTTCGTTTCGAACTACCGGAACTACCGTACGCTCCGATTCGGTGATGAGAGTTCGCCCCTCGATCCGGTTCCGGATCTCGAACAGTCGGATCGACTCCGCATCCAGCGCGCGGACGCGAGGGTCTTCTACAGCCGGATGCTCACGTCCACCTTCTCGGTCCAGACGAGTCTGAGCTTCGATGACGTGGACTACGACCGAGGCAGGAACGTCGATTCCCGGGCGTTCACCGGCGGGATCGGAATGCAATACGCGGTCAGCCCGAAGACGACGATCGGTCTCTCCGGCTCGGCTCGCCGGCGAAGGAACCGAGGGCTGGACAGCCTGAATCAGTTCTCGACACGAACCGACATCGTCGACGTGGCGGCATCCATCCAGCGGTCGTTGTCGCCGACGATGGACGTTTCCATCCAGGCAGGCCCCTCCTTCATTCGTACGAAACAGGAGGCCCCGCCGATTTTTCCGCCGGGCTTCGATTCGAAGGACCGGACGGTTTCCTTCTTCGCGTACGCCGATCTGGAGAAGCGCTGGCGTCGTTCGACCGCCGACCTGTCCTATACGCGTTCCGAGTCGGACAGTGGCGGAACCTCGTCGTCGTCCATCGTCGACGTCGTCGTCCTCAAGGTCGATCATCGTTTCGACCAGCGTTGGAGCCTCCATGCCGAAGCCTCCTGGAATCGCCGCAAGGAGATCGTGGCCGTCGGGGCGAGTCGGAGAGTGAAGTTCACGCAATACAGCGCCTCCTTCCTCGTTTCGCGCAAGATCAGCCGGCAACTCAGTGTCGTCGGCCACTATTCGTATCGAACCCAGGATCAGTCGGGTTCGAGCAACTTCAATTCGATCGGGGACCTCCACCTGGGCTTCCTGTCCCTTCGATACACATTCGACCCCATCGTTTTCTAGGGGCTGGTGAACCAAATGAATCTGGACCAAGGCACTCAACTCATCGATCTTCTCGGGCTCGCGCGCCGTCGGGGGAAGCTCATCGCCCTCATCGCCGGTGGCGTGATTCTCGTGACGTTCTGGGTCGCGATGGCACTTCCGAACCTGTACCAGTCGTCGGCGACGATCCTGGTCGAACCGCAATCGGTCGATGAGTCCCTGGTCGATTCGGGGGTCCGGGAGACCAGCCTGAACGACCGTCTCGGGCTGATGACGGCCGAGATCCTGAGTCGGGCACGGCTCTCCAAGATCATCACGGAACTCGATCTCTATCCCGAGGAGCACGAGGACATGCAGCGCTTCGAGGTCGTCGACCTGATGCGTTCGTACGTGAACGTCGAGCCCGTTTTCAGTGAACTCGAGGGACGACAGAGGAATCGCGATCAGACCTTCAATACCTTCCGGATCGTCTTCAGCCACGAGGACAAGCAGATCGCGAAGGAGGTCGCACAGCGCATCGCGAACGATTTCATCAACGCCAACATCAACTCGCGAACCGAGATCACGAAGAAGAGCCTCGAGTTCATGAGCGATGCTCTCACGGATCTGTCCGAGCAGCTGGCGAGAGTCGAGAACGAGATCGCGGAGGTCAAGGCGGAGAACGCGGGGCGTCTGCCCGAGGAGTTCGAGGCCAATCAGCGGATGCTCCAGTTCGCGATGGGTGACCTTCGCGATGCCCAGAGGATCTACGACGGCGCGGTGAGCGATGCCTCCTACTGGAAGAACCAGGCGCTGACGGCATTCTCGATGAGTTCGCCGAACGACCAGACGAGCCCGACCTATCGGCTGCGTTCCCTCGAGATCGAGCGTGGAAGCCTGATGGCACGGGGCTTCACCGAGAAGCATCCGGATGTCGTGCGGGTCGAGTCGGAGATCGAGATCGTCAAATCCCAGATCGCGGAAGCCGGCGAGGACGAGGATGCGCCCAAGTCCTTCGGAGAACAGAACGCCCGGGCCGAGCAGGGGCGGGCCGAAGCTCGAGCGGCGGCGGCCAGCGAGGACATCACGCGCCTGAGGAGGACGATTGCCGATCTCGAGGAACGTCTCGCAGCGACGCCTGCGGTCGCAGAGCGGCTGGACGCGTTGAGTCGGCGATACGATCATCTTGCTCGGAGCTACCAGGACTTCAGCGATCGTCTGCAACAGGCAGGCGTCCAGGCGGATCTCGAGCGGCGCCAGCTGGGCGAGAAATTCCGGATTCTCGAGCCGGCCGAGATGGCCCCCGAGCCGAGTTCGCCGAACCGGATCCTGCTGCTGAGTCTCGGAGCGATTCTCGGGCTGGCGCTGGGT
>DRKE01000406.1 GCA_011051925.1 Deltaproteobacteria bacterium | reverse complement strand
GCGAGCTCGAATACGACCGGGAACAGCTCGTCGATCGGAAGCATTGGCTGACCCTCGAACAGATCTTCGTCGAGAAGCGGGTCTACAAGCAGATCGAGGACAAGAAGACGGCGGAAACCGTCCGGAAGGCCGTCTGGACGGGGATGAAGAAGCATCAGAGGCTCTTCGTCCGACCGATGGTGGAAGAAGACGTGACCCGGCTGCTCGATCTCCGCATCCGTCGGATCTCGGCCTTCGACATCGAGCGCAATCGCGAGGAGATCGCCGAGATCGACAAGAAGATCAAGGCGATCGAGCGCAAGCTCCGCAACATGACGAAGACGACCGTCGGCTATCTCGAGGGACTGATCGAAAAGTATGGCGATCGATATGCGCGGCGCACGACGCTCGCCCGGATCGAGGCCGTCGACAAGCGCGCGGTGGCCCGTCAGAACCTGCGGCTTTCCTTCGACAAGAAGTCGAGCTTCTTCGGAACCGACGTTCGGGGCGATCAGTTCAAGATGACCGTGTCGGAATTCGAGCATGTCCTCGCGATCGCGAAGGACGGCACCTACCGGATCATGAACGCGCCCGAGAAGGTCTTCTTCACGGGACCGCTCATCCACGCCGAGATCTTCGATCCCGAGGTCGGGGCCGAGTTCACGGTCGTCTATCGCGACAAGAAACGCATGGCCTTCGCGAAGAAGATCCGGATCGAGAAATTCATCCGCAACCGCGAGTATCGGCTCATCAAGGACAAGGGGGGGCGGATCGACCTCCTCCTGCCCGCCGGCGAGACCGGAACGGTCCACATGGATTTCGTTCCCGCGAAGCGCCAGCGTCTCAAGGAGGCCGATTTCGATCTCGCGACCCTCGAGAGGACGAGTCCGACGGCGCGGGGCGCTCGGATGGCCCCCAAGCCCGTCGCGAAGGTGAAGCTCGTTCCTGGGGATCCGGCGACGAAGGGCTCGGCGGGAAGCGCGAACGGGAAGGGTCCTTCGGGCTCGTCGTCGGGGACGGGAAGGAAGGCGTCCGCGAAGAAGACCACGCCGAAGCCCGTATCGAAGAAGGCTGCCGGAAAGCGGAACCGTCCGGCGGGACCGACCGTCAAGAAGGCGTCGACACCGGGGGAGCAGGGCGACCTGTTCTGAAATGCCCTGCTCGGTTCCGTTCTCGTCGGTCGCGAAGGTCCACTGCCCGGGAGAACCGACTTGATCAAGCTCCATCATTCGCCTCTCAGCCGCTCGGTCCGGATCCTCTGGCTTCTCGAAGAACTCGGAATCCCCTTCGAGTTGGTTTCGGCGCCCCTGGAAGATCCGGAAGCGGGCCCTTTCGTCCAGAAGACGCCGTGGGGCAAGTTTCCCGCGATCGAGGATGGCGAGACCGTCATGTTCGAATCCGGCGCGATCCTCGAATACCTGATCGAGCGCTACGGCGAGGGCCGTCTCGCGCCGGCGTCGGATGCCCCGAACCGGGGGGCCTACCTGCAATGGATCCACTTCGCGGAATCGACGGCGTTTCCCGGACTGGGGAACATCGCGTGGCATACGCGGGTCCGGAAGGATGCGGACGAGATGCCCGCGGCCATCGAGGACTATCGTGGCTGGGCCGAGGCGGCCGTGGCGACCGTCGAGGGAGCACTCGAGGGACACGTCTTCATCCTGGGAGAGGCCTTTTCGGGAGCGGACATCATGCTGGGCTATACGCTGATGATCGCCAAGGCCTTCGGGGCCCTCACGACGGAACATCCGAGGAGCGATGCGTATCTCGCGCGGCTGCTCGAACGACCGGGCTTCCGGGCGGCACTTCGCTCCTGAAACCAGATCGGCGGGCTCCGGGTCGATGCGGGATCCCGCTCGCATGCACGTTGTCGTGGAGGAAGCGCCGACCCGGCCGGACGCCCTCCTGTAGGATAGACTGCTCCGGACGGTCCATGGGTCGAAACAGCGGGGAGGCAGGTCCGTGCGCGCGGTTCCACGTCCAGCGATCCTGGGATCCATCGCTGCCGTTCTCTTCTTGGCGTGTGTCGCGCCGGAAGATCGCGGGACCGACGCGACGAATCTACGCGACCCCTGGGCGATCCGCGCAGAGCCGGGTGATCCCGCGCTTGCTGCGGGAAAGGAGATCTTCGCTTCCTGCGCGTCCTGCCACCTGGCCGATGCGGGGGGACGAAGCGATGGCACGATCCCGAGGCTCGCGGGACAGCGCGCGGAAATCCTCGAATGGCGGTTGCGTGGCCTGCAGGATGGATCGATCGATCTGCCCGTGATGACACCGTTTGCTCGCGCACTCACGGAAGCGGAGATCCGGCAGGTATCCGCCTATCTGGCGTCGCTCCCGCGGCCCGAACGGATCGGGTCCGCATCGGGTGGCGTGAACGAGCGCGGGGCGAAGCTCTATCACGACCGCTGTCGGAGCTGCCATTCGGCGGAGGCGGATGCCGTTGCCGCGTCGAACGCGCCTCGACTCTGTGGCCAACACGAAGCCTATCTGTTGCGTCGGCTGGAAGACATGGCGAGCGGGAATGCAGGTGGTGCAGGTGCCGCACGCGCCGTCGATCCCGCCATGGAAGCCATTGCGATCGCGCTGTCCATGGAGGATCGGCTCCGGGTGTCGAGGTATCTCGCAAGATCGGAATGTGATTGATGTCTGGATGGGAGGCGCGGGCCTTTCTGCAGGGCATGACCCGGAGGCGATTCCTGGGGCTTTCGGCACTGACCGTGGCCGGCGGTCTGTCTCCACGATCCGGTCGTGCAACCCGCTCGACCCGGGCCGAGGAGGCGGAGGTCGTCGTCGTCGGGGCGGGGTTGGCGGGGCTCTCGGCCGCTCGAACGCTGATCGGGCGCGGTCTCCATTCGGTGCGCGTCCTCGAGGCGAGAGATCGGGTCGGCGGTCGAACGCTGAACCTGCCCATCGGGCATGGGCACGTCGTCGAAGGCGGCGGCGAATGGATGGGGCCCGGTCAGGATCGCATCGCGAATCTTGCAAAGGAGCTGGGCGTCCGCACTTTTCCGGCCTACTACGAGGGGGACACGACCTACGACATCCTGGGCAGGGTCTCGACGGGGTGGCTGCCGGACGTCGGGGTCGGTTCGGCCGTCGATTTCCTCGAACTCGCTTGGAAGATCGACCGGGAAGCGATGAAGCTGCCCGCGGGCCGACCCTGGAATGCAGAGCAGGCCGGTTCCCTCGACCGCCGAACCCTCGGAGATTGGCTCTCGGCGCAATCGGCGACGACGTTCAGCTGGGCGATCTTTCGCGTGATCACCCGGGCGATCATGGCCGGCTACCCGGAGAGGATCTCGCTCCTCTGGTTTCTCCATTACCTGCGCGGAGCGGGTGGACTCCTGCCGCTCATCATGAACGATGGGGGGGCGCAGGACCTTCGTTTCGAAGGCGGCTCGCAGCGTCTGTCGATCCGGATGGCGGAGGCGCTCGGGGATCGTCTGCATCTCGGGCAACCGGTGCATCGCATCGAGCAGTCCGCCTCGCGGGTGTGGGTGCAGACCCGGGATCGGCTCTTCAGCGCTCGCCATGTCGTGGTCGCCATGATGCCGTCGGATCTGCTGCGGATCCGATTCGAACCGGCGCTCCCGCCGGAGAAGCATGCGCTCGCGGTGGGCTGGGCGCGACTTCCGCGCCTGCCGATCGTGAAGCTCTCCG
>DRKE01000405.1 GCA_011051925.1 Deltaproteobacteria bacterium | reverse complement strand
CGCACGATATCGACCGCCATGGGGAGGTCACGGAAGCGGTGCAGCACGCGGTCTTCCATGCCCTCCATCGCCATCACGTCGCACTCGAATGGATGATCCTGAAGCCGAACATGGTGCTGCCAGGCAAGGATTGTCGCCGGGCCGAGCCCTCGGAAGTGGCGGAGGCGACGCTCTCGGTGCTTCGCAGGACCGTGCCCGCGGCCGTGCCGAGCATCAACTTTCTTTCAGGCGGCCAGGGCCCCGAGGAGGCCACCGCGAACCTGGATGCGATCAACCGGCTCGGGGCCGGTGCGCCGTGGCGGCTGAGCATTTCCTACGGCCGGGCCCTGCAGCAGCCTGCCCTTCATGCATGGATGGGCCGGGCGGAGAATCGGGAGGTCGCCCAGGCGGCGCTTCGAGAGCGGGCCCGCCTCAACCATCTGGCCATGCTCGGCGAGTACGAGCCGGGGATGGACCCGGGGTGAACCCGGTTCCGATGGAGGGCCCGATCGATGGACAGACAGTCGAAAGCCCTTGAGTTGATGTTGGATTTCGCGGGGCGGACGGGTCTTTCCGATCGCGACGTTCCGCCCCGCCGCTATCTCTGGACCGACGCCTTCGGGGTCTGCAATTTCCTCGGACTCTTCGAGGAGACCGGCGACGAACGATTACGAGAACTCGCCGTCGTCCTGATCGATCAGGTCCATCATGTCCTGGGTCGCTACCGGGATGACGATCCACGAACCGGCTGGATCAGTGGTCTCGACGAAGAAGAGGGCGAGGCGCATCCGACGATCGGGGGGCTCCGGATCGGAAAGCCGCTGCCGGAAAGACGCCCCGACGAAGCCTTCGACGAAGAACTCGAATGGAATCGCGACGGGCAGTATTTCCACTACCTGACCCAATGGATGCATGCCCTCGAGCGAGCGGCCCGGGTCGTCGGGGAACCGCGCTATCACCGTCAGGCGGTCGAACTGGCGAAGGCCGCCCATCATGGTTTCACCGTTCGCACGCAATCGGGCACGCCGAGCCGGATGGTCTGGAAGATGTCGACCGATCTCCAGCGCCCGCTCGTTGCATCCATGGGACAGCACGATCCGATCAGCGCCTATGTGACCTACAGCATCCTCCAGTCCAATGGCGTTGCCGATCCCGATCTGGATCTCACCCGGGAGATCGATGAGATGGCGACCCTCTGTTCAAGCCAGGACCTGCGGACGTCCGACAGCCTGGGCCTGGGCGGATTGCTGTCGGACGCCTGCAGACTCTCGCAGCTCGCCGTGCGCGGGCAGATCGAGCAGGTTTCCTGGGTGGCGCGTCTTCTGGCGTCGGCCGTGCCCGGCCTGGCTCGCTTCGTCGCTTCTCCATGGCAGAAGCAGCCAGCGACCTATCGGCTCGCGTTTCGCGAGTGCGGTCTTTCGATCGGGCTTCACGGCGTGGAACGGATCGCGAGCCTCCTCGAGACGAGCCCGCTTCCCATGGACGCGAAGCAGGACCTCGAGCCGCTGGTCAGCCGGCTGCTTCTCTTCCGGCACGTCGCTCGGGAGGTCGAGGACTTCTGGCTCGATCCGGTCCATCGTGCGAATGCGACCTGGGAGGGACACGATGCGATCAACCAGGTCATGTTGGCGACCAGCCTGGCACCGAGGGGCTATCTGACGGTGTGAGCCGGCACCGCGAGGGAGAAGACCATGCGGAAGCCCGACAACGACGAGATCGCCGCCCTTCTCGAGCGGGTCGCTGACCTGCTCGAGGCGCAACACGCGAGCATCTACCGGGTTCGGGCCTATCGGACGGCGGCGGAGACCGTCCGAAGTCTTCCGGCACCGATTGCGGATCGGATCGGGAAAGAGGAGCCGGATGGGCTCGAGTCCCTTCCGGGAATCGGCAAGAGCATTGCGGCCGCCATCCGGGAGATCGTGCGAACCGGCAGGCTGCGGCAGCTCGAGCGCCTCGAGGGGGAGGCGTCGCCCCAGGAACTCTTCGCGACGATTCCCGGGATCGGGGAATCGCTTGCCCATCGGATCGAGTCCCAGCTCCATATCGAATCGCTCGAGGATCTCGAGGTGGCTGCGCATGATGGTCGACTCGAAACGGTGCCGGGGATGGGACCCCGTCGTGTCCGTAGTGTCCGCGAGTCCCTGGAGAACCGGTTGCGTTTCTCGACGGGTCGACGAATCGGAGCGGCTCCTCCCGGCGGCGAGCCCCGGGATCGTCCGCCCGTTCGGGTTCTTCTCGAAATGGATCGCCTCTATCGCACGCTTTCCGACCAGGGCAGGTTGCGCAGGATCGCGCCCCGCCGGTTCAATCCCGAAGGCCGCGCCTGGCTGCCCATCCTGCATCGAGAGATCGATGGCTGGTCCCTCACGGCGATGCACTCGAATACGGCGCGAGCCCATCAACTCGGTCGGACCCGGGACTGGGTCGTCATCTACTACGAGCGCGACGGGGTGGAGGGTCAATGCACGGTCGTCACCGAGCATTCGGGTCCGCTGGCGGGGCGACGCGTCGTGCGGGGGCGGGAGTCGGAATGCGGCCGATACTATGCGCTCGAGTCCTCCGGGGAATCCGTGCCGGAAGCCTCCTCTTCCGAGGCTGAGG
>DRKE01000404.1 GCA_011051925.1 Deltaproteobacteria bacterium | reverse complement strand
TCCTCGTGCTCTTTCCAGTCGGCTTCCGGTCGGCTTCTGCGGAAGGGGGAACGATTCTGTGATCGTCTGATCGGGTCCCTGCCCCATGCGCCCGCTGTGAGGTGTCGCAAGGATTGGGTCTCTCGATCGTCGAATCGGGCGAATGAGGTCCCGATTCGGGTTCTATCGGGCAAAGACGAGATCGTGGATGTGGAGGTGGGAGAGTCGGCGCGTCGGAATGCGTCCTTCATAGCAGCGGGCAAGCCACGAACCGGATTCCAGACGATCGGGAAGAAGCCGGGTCCGCAGGACCTCCGATACCCGGAGCCGACGCGGGATGAGCCCCAATACGACCGCCGGAGGCTCGTCCCGCCGATTCTCGGAAAGCGACTTCATGTAGTTGCGCCACACTACCCAGATCGCGGCATGGTAGAGCGCCCCTTGACGGCGTTTCGAGAACGCCAGGGTTTGCCGCTTGTGGTTCGCACTGCTGTGGCGCAACAACAGATCCGCCAGGTTCACGGCGAAGAGCGGATTCCGGGGGGTCCGGCTGACCCGGGACGACGTCCGTTCGTGACGCAAACGACGATCCGGGAGTCGCCGGAAGGCCTGGGGATAGGACCGGTGTTCATCGGAACGAATCGTGGCCCCTGAACCGGGGGGAACGATCCGAGCCACCAGCTCCTGGACGCTCTTGCGGGTGGCCTGGGGATCGGGGCGTCCATGGCGCCGCTCGAGACGCATGCGCCTTTTCTTCTGGGAGGGACGCATCGTGCCGCTACGGCGTAGTTCCGCGTCATTGAATCCATAGACGTAGTGGGAGGTGCCGATCAGCAGGTTCAGGTCGAAGGGCCAGTATCGACTGTGTTCGAAGGTGCGGAAACCGTCGAGAACGAGGGGTTCGGCAGGAGCCTCCCGAGGTCGGAGCCGTTCATGGAAGAGCAGGCAGTGGCGACCGAGCCGATCCTTCTGGCGAGCGACCGTGCTGGGAGCGACCTCGAGCTCCCGGCTGATCTGCCGCAGACAGGATCCGCCCACGAGGCGATGGAAGAGGGATTCGAGAAGGGTGGTGTATCGGAGCCAGTAGGTGGGCGAGAAGGTCTGGGCACTGAAGTTCCGCCCACAATGATGACAAACGTACCGCTGGACGCGGTGGGGCGGATGCGTGCGGCGGAAGAAGCCCTTCTTCTTGTAGCGCCAGGCTCGTGATTCCATTCGGGAATCACAGTCCGGGTTGGGACAGGCGGGCGGACGAACGGCGTGACGCAACGACATGCCGAAAGGACAAAGCACGCTTCATGCCAGATCGGGTCACCGGGACCCAATCCTCGCGACACCTTTCAGGCCATATACAAGCCGCCATTCGCGGCGAAGACCTGCCCCGTCGTGTATCCCGAAACCCGCGGACAAGCGATGCCGATCACCGTCGCCGCGATGTCTTCGGGCTCCGCGACCTTGCCGAGCAGGGTCGCCCGCTTCATCGCTTCGATTCCCTGCTCCCCGACGCCGGCCAGCATCGGCGTGTTGACCGGCCCGGGCGCGATCGCGTTCACGCGAACGCGATAGCCCGAGAATTCCCTCGCCGTCGTGCGTGTCACCGATTCGATGGCGCCCTTCGCGGCCGTGTAGTCCACTTGTCCGATATTGCCGTTCCGGGCCGAAACCGACGAGAAGTTCACGATGAAGCGATTGAGGCCGTCCTCGAGGGGCGAATTGCCGTTCGCCTTGAAGAGGGGATGCCAATGCTGCTTGGCGACTTCGCGCGTGAACAGGAAGGTGCCGCCGAGATGGACCGCGAGAACGAGGTTGAAATCCTCGAGCGACTTCTTCGTGATCCGACTGTCTCGGGTGATTCCCGCGACATTGATCAGTCCATTGATGCAGTCGTTGGCCTCGAGCACCGTCGCGACCGCGCGCGTCACGTCCTCTTCGGAAGTCACGTTCGCAGGCACGACGAGGGGCTCCACGGCCGCCTCGTCGATGCGACTGCGCGCTTCTTCGAGGCGCCCCGCGTCGAGATCCACCATCGCGACCTGGGCTCCGTGACGCGCGAGCGCCTGGGCGACGGCAAAGCCGATGCCCTGGGCTGCGCCCGTCACGATGTGGGTTTCACCGAGAAACGCGTTTTCACGAAGGATCAAGTCCATGGGGGGACCTCCGGATGGATCGGGATACTGGAAAGGTCGCCGACGTTAGCACCGAATCGTCGAAGTGGGATCGGAGGCTCCGATCGGACAGGCGATACCCGTCCCGCCGAGCCCGCAATAGCCTTGCGGGTTCTTCGCGAGATATTGCTGATGTTCCTCTTCGGCGAAATAGTACGTGGGCGCGGGCCGGATTTCCGTCGTGATCGGACCGAACCCCCGGGCATCGAGTTCCCGTTGGTACAGGTCTCGCGAGCGGAGGGCGAGTTCCTTCTGCCGCTCATCGTAGTAGTAGAGACCCGATCGGTATTGCGTCCCGCGATCGTTGCCCTGACGCATTCCCTGGGTCGGATCGTGGTTCTCCCAGAAAAGTCGGAGCATCGCCTCGTAGCTCGTTCGATCGGGATCGAAGATCGCGCGCACGGCTTCCGTATGTCCGGTGAGACCAGAGCAGACCTCGGGATAGGTCGGGTTCGGCGTGAAGCCTGCGACGTATCCGACGGAAGTGCTGATCACGCCAGGGGCCTGCCAATAGACACGCTCCGCCCCCCAGAAACAGCCCATGGCCACCAGGATGCGTTCCGCCCCCTCGAAGGGCCCTTCGAGGGGCTGGCCCGTCACGAAATGGGCTTTCGCGATCGGCATCGGCTGGGAGCGCCCGGGCAGGGCCGTCTCGGCCGTCGGCATGACCTCTTTCGGTCCAAAGAATCCCATGTTTCCGACCTCCCCCTTCTCTACCCTCTCACCCTCTCCACCCTCTCCGCTCAGGCTCCCGCGCCGACCATGCTTCAGCCATGCCCGGTCGCATCCCGGCTTCCGAGC
>DRKE01000403.1 GCA_011051925.1 Deltaproteobacteria bacterium | reverse complement strand
GATTCCGATCCGGCGGACATCGCCGAGGAGTTCCCCGAGCTGGATCGTGTCCCCGACCTGGATCGGCCGTTCGAAGAGCAGGATCACGCCCGACACGAAATTGTTCACGACGTTCTGCAGGCCGAAACCGATTCCGACGCCGAAGGCACCGGTCAACAGGGCGAATCGGTTGAGGTCGACGCCGGCGGCGAAGACCGCGATCAGGAAACCGAAGAGCAGGATGCCGTAGTGGACCAGGGCGGAGATCGCATAGGGCACGCCGCGTCGCAGGTTCAGCCGCGGGTAGACCTCTTCATCGAGAAGGAAGCGAAGCATGCGCGACAACAGGAACGCCCCCCAGACCGTGGCGACGAAGAGCAGGACGTCGCCCAGGGAGAGCGCGAGATTGCCGACTTCGAGTCGGGCCGTGAGCGCGGCCCGGATCGCTTGATCGAGGGGCGTCCAGAGCCCGAAGAAATCGAGGCTCATCATGATCCAGACCGCCATGGCGATCACGCGAAGGGTCCGGCTGATGCGTTGTTGGAGCAGGAGCCGCGCCCTGCGCACGCTGCCGAGCTGCTGCAGCATCGGCGCTCGAAGGAGCAGGGCGACCGCGCCCTCACCCGTGCGAACGAAGGCATAGATCAGGGTCGCCAGGTACGCGCTGTTCAGGACGCCCGCCCCGATCAGGACGGCGAGTTGCATGTAGCCCGCGATCGCCAGCAGGAGGGCGACGGCGAAGGCATTTCTCATCCCCCGCAAGGCACGTCCGATCCATCGGAAGCGGACCTCCCGTCCGGCGGCGGGGGGAAGGGCGGCCAGGCGACCGGGCCGGACGATCCAGCCGAGGACGAAGGTGCCGACGCCCATCTCGAGCACGAAGAGCGCGCGGGGCAGGAGCGGGATCCCGACGGCTGCGTGTCGGATCTGGTCCGTGAGGTAGAAGGCGGCGAGGGCCAGGAGCGCCGGGCGGAGCGCCGACCCGAAGAGGGGGAGCAGGACGTGGAGCGTCGGGATCAGGACGAGGGTGCCGGCGATCGCGATCAGGAGGGAGGGGGCCTGGGGATGGATCCACGGCGCCAGGGGAAGTCCGAACAGGATTGCGGCCGAGAAGGGCCGATGCAGGACGCATTCGAGGATCTCGACTTGACCGGCATCGAGATCCGATTCCCACTCCGGGGCCCGATGCCGCGCTGTGAACAGGAGGCCGGCGAGGATGGCCAGGACGAGGATCTCGAGCTGGATCTCGCCCAGATGGTCACGGAGGTATCGGGCCGCCTGGTCGAACTTGGCCCCGATCGTTTCGTGCAGCGCTTCCGGGATGATGCTGAGGTCTTCCTGCCAGAGGCGGGGACTCCAGAGCGGCACGTGGTCGGGGCGGAAGAGTTGTCCGAGCAGCTGGATGCGCGCGCGATCGATCGCCTCGAGCTGGGTCGATACCTCCCCCGAGAGTTTCGCGAGTTCGGCCTGCAGCGTGAAGACGCGATCCCGGGCGGTCCGGGTCCGTTCGATCGCGGGGCCGATCTGGTCGAGGGCTTTCTCGATCTGATCGAGGACGGCCTGTGGCGCATCGCTCTCGCGAGCGGCCTTCTTCGTGAGCCGCCACGTCTGTTGCAACGCTTCGAGCTGGTCGAGCTGGCGTCCGAGGGCATCGGCCCGGCGGGTCAGCGTGTCGGCCCAGACGCGGATCGTCTGATCGATGCTGCTCCATTCCCGTCGGAGATCGTCGAGAACCTCGATGGGGGGGGATTTTCCTTCCTCGAGCCGGCTTTCGCTGGCGCGTCGGAGGACGTTGGGCGCGAGGTCGGCCAGACTGTTCGCGATGGCTTCGGTGGCGGCGGTCTCCGCGCTTCGGGTGTCGGCCTCCCGGATGACCGCGCGCAGCTTTTCTTCCCGGGCGGAGATCTCGGCGATCGGAATCGGCACGGGGCCGGCGGGTTCCCCGGCCGCGGGCGTCGAATCCGCCGTGGACGGCGGCGTGGACGGGATCGCCTGGCCGTAGGCCGGAGCGGAGGCGGCATTCCAGGCGAGCAGGATCAGGAGGACGAGGACGTGGCATTCCGTCCGGACACGCCGCCCTCGCGGACCGTGCGTTCGTGGCCTCCGCAGAGCGGGTTTTTCGGTCGACCGGTGGCCTTCGTCGGGATCGAAGCGCGCTACGGGGAATGACACATGCGGTCCCATCGGTGTGTCTCCCCCCCGACGTCCGGATCCGACCGCGGCCCGGACCGATCGCGTGTTCGGGCCCGACAGACGGGGCCTGACCGGTCGTCGTGTTTGGTAGCAGAATCGTTCGGAACGATCACGGCTCCAGGGCCGCTTCGGACGGGAGGTCCGGCGTCTTGGCCCCTTCTTCGTCGGGAATGTGCAGGGTGCATCGCAAGCCCGGATCGTTGTCCACGAGCTCGAGCGTCCCGCCGTGCAGGCGGGCGACCGCGGCCACGAAACTGAGCCCGAGTCCCGTGCCCGGGACGGAACGCGACGGTTCGAGGCGGACGAGCCGGTCGAGGACGCGCTCCCGGTCCGGGGCCGGGATGCCCGGACCGTGATCCGAGACGGAGATCTCGATCGCATCGCCCCGTCTGCGCGCCTCGACTTCGATCGAGCGGCCGTCGGGAGCATATTTCATCGCGTTGTCGATCAGGTTGGCCAGCGCCTGTCCGAGCAGCTGCCGGTCGGCGGTCACGCGGAGATCCGGCTCGACCGACACGCGAAGTTCGAGCCCCGCGTCTTCCGCGAGCGGCCCGTAGAGATCGACGACGTCCTCGATCAGCTTGTCGACCTCGATCGGTCGCATCGAACGCCTCAGTTCGTGGCCTTCGAGACGGGCGAGCTGGAGCAGGCCGTTGAAGGTGTCCAGGAGCTGATGGGTATCGGCCGAGAGCGCCTCGAGCAGCTCCCGGTTCTCCGGGGTCGTGTCCCGGGCGGTCAGGGCCGCCTCGAGACGGCCGTGCATTCGCTGGAGCGGCGTTCGGAGGTCGTGGGCGATGTTGTTCGTGGCGTCGAGGGCCTGGGCGAGGAGCCGGTCGTTCTCGTCGAGGAGCCGGTTGAACTGGGCCGCCAACTCGTCGAACTCATCGTCGTGGGGGCTGACCTCGACGCGTTCCTGCCGGTTCCCGTCGATGATCCGGGCGATCTTCTTTCGCATCGACTCGACACGCCCGAGCAGGTTGCGGCTCACCCCGAGTCCGATCGCCACGGTCAGGAACGAGACCAGGGCGAGGCTCGCGAGGGTCGCCTTGCCCAGGTCCGCGATCAACGTGGCATCGTCCGTCGAGTCGCGACCGACGAGGAGATGGTGACGGCCGAGCGTGATCGATTCGAGTTGGACCGGTTTCATGACCCAGGTGTCGAGCTTGCGGATCTCGAGCGAGACCGGCTCCTGGCCGTCCTCGGTTCCCTCGTCCCGGGGCCATTCGCGGACATTGCCCGCGATCCGCAGGCGTTCCTCCTGGGCGATCAGATAGGCAAAGCCCCCATGCTCCGGATCCGCGACCCGTTCGTTCACCATCTTCACGAGTTCGTCGAGACCACCGGCCTTCCAGCGCTCGACGAGGGAGTCGAGTTCCCGCTGCACATCGCGCCGCGTGTGGCGCTCGACGCCCGCGACCGTGATGAAGTAGACGGTTCCGAGTGCGAGTGCGGCGGTCGCGAGGGCGAGTCCGATCGTGGCGATCGTGAGTCGCGTCCGGATGCTCGTCCGCATCTTCAATCCGCCCGGAGCACGTAGCCCGCGCCACGGACGGTCTGGATCAGCGGCTTCTCCTCGCCTTCGTCGATCTTCTTCCGCAGCCGACTGATGTGGACGTCGATCACGTTGGTCTTGGGGTCGAAATTGAAGTCCCAGACCGACTCGAAGAGCATCGTGCGCGTGACGACCTGGCCCGCATGCCGCATCAGGTATTCGAGCAGCGCGAACTCCCGGGCCTTGAGGTCGATCTTGCGCTTGCCGCGATGGACCTGCCGAGTCAACAGGTCGAGTTCGAGATCGCCGACCCGCAGTTTCGTCGTCGGACCCGTCCCGATCCGGCGGCGGTTCGCGAGCACCTCGACGCGGGCGTTCAGTTCCGCGAAGGAGAAGGGCTTCGTGAGATAGTCGTCGCCCCCGGCACGCAATCCCTTCACTCGTTCCTCGACCTCGTCGAGGGCGCTCAGGATCAGGACCGGCGTGTCACGCCCGGCCTTCCGGAGGGTTTCGATGATGGAGAGTCCGTCGAGGGACGGGAGCATGCGGTCCACGATCAGGACGTCGAAGTCGCCGGTCATCGCCTCGTTCAATCCGGCGAGGCCGTCCGAGGCGTGCTCGACGACATGGCCGCTTTCCGCGAGCGCCTTGGCGAGATACTCGGCCGTGACCGCGTCGTCTTCGATGAGCAGGATCTTCACCTCAGGTCACCCCACGTGCGTCGTCTCCGATTCCACCATCAGGGTACAGCGGGGGGAGGCCCATGCCGACCGGAGGTTCCTCTTCGTGGCGATTTCGCTTTCGGCTGGCCTTGAAGGCTTCCCAGAGCGGTCTTCCGTCCCATTCCACCCGGTTTCTCGAGTATTGCGCGCCCTGGAGTCGCATGACCTCGCGCCGAAGGTCCTCTCCCCCCTGCTGTCTCGCCCATTCGGCGAGATTCGGAGGGCGATCGGCCGACGTTTCCGCTCGTGCAAGGTCGCGCAGCGCCTGCTCGGCCGCGACCGGATCCGAGCGTCGGCACGCGCGACGGAGCGTTCGGCGCGCCGCTCGCGCAGGCGTTCGTGGCGGCGTTCCGGCGTCCCTCGAAGAGTGCGAGCGGAGGAACCATCCGATCCCCCCGCCGACCATCAGGAGGAGAGCGAGCGCCGATCCGATCCACCAGGGCGAGGTCGGATCGATCCGGATCGGCATCGGGTCTGCTTCCGGCACCCGATCCGGCGTCGCGTTGCCGGACTGGGGAGCCGGTGCCGTCTGGGATCCGGGCCCGGGCGTCTTCCCTCCGAGCGCGGGGAGGACCGTGATCGTCTGCGCGGGCAGGCGGGCCGTTCGCGGAAGATCGGCCTTCACGTCCCACCACGAGACTTCGATGGCGGGCAGGGTCAGGGATCCGGCCTCCGTCGGAATGAGGGTCGCTTCCTGGATGCGGACGCTGCCCCTGACGTTCTCTTCGGTCGTCGAAGCCTCGGCGTATTGCTTCGCGCCGTGGACCTCGGGAAGCGTGAGGGGAGGGAGCTGGACGGCCGACGCGCCATCGGCGCGGAGCGTGATCCGGCGGGTCAGGGCTTCCCCGACCCGAACCCGCTCTGTGTCCCCCGTCCATTCCTCTTCGAGCGTGACCCGATCCGCCGGGAGCCACCATTGGCCGCGACTGGCCGGAGGACGGGGCCGCACATCGAGGTTGAGGGGGGTCGATCGGGCTGCGATCCGCCGGGTACCGCGATGGCGGAGTGAATCGAAGAGGTCTTCCTCCATCAACATCGAGTCGGAGAAGAATTCGTCGATCAGGGAACGTCCGAAGAAGGAATCGAAACGTCGCCGGGGCGGGGTCCGTCGCGTATCCCGCACGCGGCCCTCGAAGGTGATCGCGGGGACGACGAGTCGTCCCGGTGATTCGGGGAGAACCGTGTAGATACGTTCGATTCCCTGATAGGGTCTTCCGTCGATCTCCTCCTCGAACCGGCGGTCGTCCCCGAGTCGTTCGACCGTGGCGCCGTCGATCACGGGTTCGTCGAGTGTCCCCTCCAGGACGTCTCGTCCCGCGTAGAGGCGAACGTGGAGGAGGACCCGCTGTTGTTCGTAGGGATCCGCTTCGTCGGTCGTGACCTCGACGAAGACGTCCCCGCCCGTCGGGTGGGCATCGGGTTTCGAACGCCCCGTGTTGCCGGGGGACGCGTTCGACGCGAGCGGCCGAGGGGCGGCCGGAACCGCCGACACTTCGACCGTCAGCGGTCGTGTCTTCATCGTTCCGATCTCGAGCGGTGGAACCCCGATGGTGCCGGGGGCTTTCGGAAGCAGGGTCACGTGCCAATCCCGTCTCGCGTCGAAACGTCCATTGATCCAGGTCTGGCTCTGGCTCTGCCGGACATCGAGAATCTCGAAGGAGGCTTCGAGCGGTGTCAGGTCCGGCGAGAGCCCGGTCGCTTTTCCGTGGATGCCGATATGGAGCGTGACCGGTTCTCCTGCATCGACCCGCTCCGGTCGGACCTCGACCTCGACGGCCGGCCCCGAGGACGCGAAGGCGTTCGAGGATGGCGACAGCAGGATGCCCGCCAGGAGCACTGTCAGCACGACGGGGATTCCAAGAAGACGTCCAATCATGGCTGATCTCCCTTCCGTCTCGACGCCTGCTTGCGCAGGTAGTCGCGCCGGATCTTCTCGCGCAGCAGCCCGGCCGGATCGTCCGGCAGGCGTCCCATCCATCGCGCCATGTCCTGCTCGCTGGCGGACATGGGCCGCGGTGTCGACCCGGGAGGGCCGGGCGCGGCCGACTCGTGCTGCGGATCGGCGGACGCCATGGCCCGTTCGCCCGGATCACCCCGGCCCTCATCCTGTTGCTCGCTTCCGGATTCGCGAGGGTCCTTCCGTTCATCTCCCTCGGACGCTTTGGCCCCGGCCTTTCCGGAGGCGTCCGCGCGGTCGGTGGGAGAGACCGGGTCCGGCCGGGCCTGTCCGGAATCCTTCCGCGCCTCTTCCGGTTCGGACGCGCCCTCGTTCGCGCCGGTCCGATCCCCTTCGGAGGCCCGATCCGGCGAAGAGCCGGCGTCCGGTCTCGTCCCTGGGTCCTTCGGGTCCGGGCCTGGATCCGCCGAGGCCGCGGGCGCGTCGGAGGCACCGCCGCTTGCCTGGTCTTGCGATCCGGTCGGGTCGCCCTTCTGGCCGTCCTCCTGGTCTTCTCCGGAAGAACCGGATGGGTCCGATGAATCCGGAGAGTCCTTCGCGTCGGAGGCGCCCTCCTGGTCCTGTTGCTCGGTCTGACCCTGCTGCGGACTCTTCTCCTGCTTCCTCTTTTTTTCTTCGAGCAGTCTTGCGACGAGATCGCGATTGAAGCGGGCATCCTCGTCGTCCGGAGCCTGGGCGAGTGCCTGGTCGTATGCCGCGAGCGCATCCTCGAGTCGGCCGCCGCGGGCCAGGGCAT
>DRKE01000402.1 GCA_011051925.1 Deltaproteobacteria bacterium | reverse complement strand
TGCCGCTTCGCCGCGCGCTCTGGATCTCGCTGGCGGGCATTCCGCTCGGGATCGGATTGAACATCATCCGCGTCTGCCTCGTCGTCCTGACCCAGGAAGAGGTGAAGGCCGAGTTCTTCGAGAGCCATACGCCACAGGGCATCGCCGTCCTGCTGGTCGGTTCCGTGCTCCTCTATGGCCTGGCGGTCCTGCTCGAACCGGAACGCGCCGGTTCGATCGAGGCCGCAGCCGAGGATTCGAGCGCCATCGCCAGGGGAAGGCGAATGGCTGCCCGGTCCCCGTCACCGGTCCGGTGGGCGGCCTACTCGATCGCTCTGCCCGTCACGCTCGCCCTGATCTCCGTTGCCCTGCCGGGCCTGCGCGCCACCCCATCCGAGTCGAGGCCCGCTCCGCCGTTCTTTCCCGAGGCACTTCCACCCTGGCAGGGAACGCCGCTCGCCCTCGACTATTTCTTTCCGTACAGCACGCCCACGAACCCGCAATTCCACATGGAGTATCGGGGGCGGGACGAGATCGGCCGGGCGCAGGTGGTCGATCTCTTCATCGCGAGGGAGAGGCCCGTCGCCTCGGGACTCGACCGCATGCCGGATCGCAAGCTGCTGCTGCCGGCGAACGACTGGACGATCGATTCCCGCGAACCGACGCGGATCCTGCAACTGGGGCAGGATGCGGAGAAGGCGATCGTGTCCCGGGAGGGGGGCACGGAACATTCGTATGTACTCGCATGGCGGATTCGAGACGAGGGTCTCCTTCGGGAAAGCCTTCGTTCGCTCGTCGGCTTGCAATCCGGGTGTCGGGCGCGAGAAGGGGCCTGTTCACGGATCGTCGTCCGGCTGGTCGCCCCGATTCTCAGCGATGACGAGGATGGACGGGCGCGGGCCCGTGGCATGTTGAACGACTTCATCGGTCGCTTCGTGCTGCCATTCAAGGTCCTGGAGACCCGCTGAGGTGCGAGCGATGGGAGGAGGCGCCATCGGCAACTCGTCGGCGGGGGATGTGCGCAGGAGGTGTCCTCGCAGGGTCGAGGACGGTCGATGCGTGGCGCCGGGGGCTGATCTCGTTTCCGATCCGGAAGATTTTCGTATACTCGGCGCGATGAAAAACCGACTTCGCGACCTGCTCTCGTTCGTCCTGCTCGTCGTCGTCGCCCTGGCGATCGGGTGCTCCGAGAAAGCGGAGCCCGTGGCCGATGCGGCCACTGCCGTGGATCTTGGCAGCGATCCTGCGGCGACGATTCTCGAAATCCTCGATGATCCGGATCGCTTCGATCGGATGGAGAAGCTGATCGCGGCGTTGCGCGCCGTGCCGGCAGACCAGGCTGACGAGGTGTTCGAAGAGGTGCTGGCGGGTCTCCGGCACCCCTTCCAGGATCTCGAACGCATCCTGATCGCGACGGCCTGGGCGAGGCACGATGCGCCGGCCGCGACGAAATGGGCGATGCGCCGAGAGCGGATCGAGAACGTGCGGAGTGCGGTCTTCGACGAGGCGGTCTACCTGTGGGCGAAGGACGATCCCGAAGCGATCATCCGGGACATGGACGTCTTCCGGTACTCGAGTGCCGGTTGGGACAAGACGATGCTTCGTGCACTCGTGCGGGGATGGTTCGATTCCGGGAAGCCGAATCTCGAGGAGTTCATCCACGATCTGAACAGCGCCGGCGACGATCGCCAACGTGCGATCAGCGAATACATCAAGGTCCGGCTCGCCCGGGACGGTGCCGACAAGATGATCGAGTGGGCTGGTTCGGTTCCCGGATCGATCAAGTACCGAACCTACATCCATTCCCGGCTGGCCGGGGACATCGCGAAGACCGATCCCGCTCGCGCCGTCGCATGGTGTGACGAGATCTGCGATACGAAGCTCGGTGAGGATCTCCCCCATTGGATCGCGGCGTCATGGGTCCTCTCGTCGGGGGCCGATGCGATGAACTGGCTCACGAGCCGGCCGGATGGGCTTTCGGTCCAGACGGGTGTCCGCGCGTCGTATCGACGTTTCCTCAAGGAGGATCCCGACGCGGCCATGGCGTGGATGGAACAGACGACCGAGGAGCAGCGTCTGGGGCCCGTTCTCCAGGGGCCGATCTCGATGTACGTCAATCGACTCTCGGCGCAGAAGGAATTCGAGAAGGCGATCGACTGGGCCGTGAGATACCTGCAGGATGAATACGATCGGGAGCACGCGCTCGAGATCGCGGCGCGACGCTGGCTTCGGGAGGACCCGGAAGCGGCCGAGGCCTGGCTGAAGGACGCGCCCATGTCCGAAGAAGCCAAGGTGATGGCGCATCAGAATCGAACCACACCGCCACCTCCCAGACCCAGGAAGAGCTGACCGATCGGGATCGATTGTTCGTCGTTCGTACGTTCTCGCCGTCGGGCGGCCGCTCGTGCGGCGGGACGCCCGGTCGCGTCTGATCCACGATCCACGTCAGAGCGTTCCGCCGCTCTGTCAGGCATTCGATGGAAGGGGGACGCGATCGTGGATCTGGATCATGAAGGGGAGGGGTCGATCCCGGCCGCCGCCGGGAAAGATCGGCTCCTGTCGGCGATCACGACCGAGTCGAACGAACTCGCGTTCGGCGGCGCAAGCGGAGCTGGCCTCTAGCGTTCAGCCCGCCCGATCCAGCCCGCCGGAATGCCCATCCACCGGACTCGGAACCCGACGCCGGCGCGATAGATCCAGGGCTCGATCTCGGCCGTCCATTCCGCCTGGAAGTCACGCTGATTCAGGTTGTCTCTTCCTCTGGCGCGGAAGTCGAGATCCCGATCAGACAGGACCCGGTAGGCGCCACCACTGACGTAGATCGAGGCGAGCAGGGACTCGATCCGAACGGCTTCGAACTCCAGCTCCAGTCCCGGGCCGAGGGCATGGACTTCGAGGGATTCACTTCCGCGAAGCGTGATCTCGCGCGTCGGTGGCGCACCGGGCGGGAATTGTCGAAACGCGTCGACCATCAGGCCCCGGAAGATGAATTTCTGTCTGAGATAGCGTGCCGACGGCCGGATCGCGAAGCGTAGATCCCCGATCTGGATCGGGTAGGAAAGGCCGATACTGGCACCGATCTGGTAGTCCTTGGCGTCCGATAGGACTTCCGCTCCCTGGCCCGTGATCGCCTGATCGGAGAAATTGGCCCCGAGGTCGGGGTCTTCGAAGAGTTTGCCCGGTCTTCCTTCGCGCGTCAGGGACCGGGTCTGGGAAGACACGTGCTCGATCTCGCCCTCGATGAAGAGGCGTGGTCCGTAGCGGCCGAGTCGCGGTGTCTCGAGTGCGAGCGATCCGCCAACGTGGATCGAGTTGAGATAGTTGTCGCCCTGATCGACGCGGTTGTCGATCGCGGGATCGCCGGGAAACGGTGTCGGCTGGGTCGGTTGGAATCCGACCTCGAAGCCGCTCGCAAAGCCGAAGGGAAACTGGGACGACCGCTCGCTCGCGTTGTGTTCCTGGCTCGTGAACCCGAGGACGAGACTCCAGGACGGAATCCATCGGTTGTCGTCATCACGACGACCTGACGAACCGTCGGCAAAACCAGGACTCGCCGTCAACATCCAGAGGGCATGGAGCAGGATCGAAATGCTGTAGACTGTTCGAGACATCAGATCTCACTGTAGCCGGTCGGGGTGGAAAATCGGGAGCACCGGATGAGCGGGCTATTATAGACAGCCCCGACTTTCGCGCTAACACTCCGGGTCGCGGCGGGACCCGAAAAATGGAATCATCAGCCCATCGGTAGCCAAACAGTGAGAAAGTCAGGCAGTCAGAAGCTGTTCTGCAACCGGAATATGACGCGACGTAAGGAATCCGTGGAGTCATCCGCGGTAAGGTAAACAGGGCAACAAGAAGGTAAGATGGTCCCAGGTGCTCGCGGCCCCATGGACCCCCGATCGTTCTAGAGGACTCATGACGCCCACACACTCTCAGAACCGTCTCTTGCGGACGCTCATGTTCGTTGCGACCTGCCTTCTTTCGTCGACCTCGATGGTCGGGGCCCAGAGTGTGGACTCGGACGGAAGCGGTTCCGCAGCCGAAGATGTATGGGCCGGGGTCGAGGAGATGGTCGTCAGTGGCTCGACCGCGGGCGGGCTGCTCGAAGACGTGGCGCGTTCCAACTCGGTGACGGCCTTCGACGCCGAGGACCTCGAGGCGATCGGCGCCGCCGACATCTCCGACATCGCGAAATTCACGCCGAACCTCGAGATCGTCGTTGCCGGTTCGACTTCGCCGACCTTCTTCATTCGCGGAATCGGTCTCAACGACTTCAACGCCAACGCCGCGGGTGCCGTCGCCATCTATCAGGACGACGTGCCGCTCAATTCGCCCGCTCTCCAGCTCGGTTCCCTCTACGACATCGAGGGTGCGAACGTGCTACGCGGGCCGCAGGGAACGGGTGCCTTCCGGAATGCATCCGCGGGCGCGATCAAGATCTATTCGCGCAAGCCGACCGGCGAGTTCGGCGTCTCCTTCAAGTCGGAATTCGGAAACTACCGATCGCGGGACTTCGAGGGGTCGATGCAGTTCCCGATCACGAGCGAGACGCTCTGGGGCCGGATCGCGTTCCGGGCGACCCAGCGCGAGGGCACCTTCAAGAATCGCTGTCACGGCGCGCCCCCTCTCGACCAGCGCCCGATCCAGCAGGGCGGACTCTTTCCTCCGCCCGCGGACTTCTGCGGGGAGGACATTCGCACGGGCCGCATTTCCAACGTCGACGTCAACGCGCCGAAGTGGATCAACAGCCGGAACAACTGGGCGGCGCGGGCCGTCTTCCTGATCCAGCCGGATCTGCGCGGCGACGTCGACATGGATTGGCTGCTCACGGTACGCGGGAGCCGTCGCGACGAGCCCTCCTTCGTCGGGCAATCCATCGGGATCGGAGGCGTCCAGCGGTTCACCGACGAGTTCGGCAACCAGCTCCGACCCGACATCAACGGCCTGCTGGGCGGGGTCGACGTCGGCGGCTTTGTCGATCCGGACATCAAGAAGGCCCAGGATTTCGCTTTCGCGCTCCTGCAGTCGCGCTGTCAGCCGACCTGTACGTCGGCGCAGAACACGAAAGCCCGGAATGATTCCTTCCGACGGGTCGCGGCGGATCTCGGTCGCGACCTCGATTCGAATCCCTTCCTCGGCAACATCAGTCACGTCGGTGGGACGACCAACGATACCGTCGGGATGGCGCTCAAGGGGACGATCGAGATCGGGGACCTGATGGAGCTGACCTCGGTGACCGGCGTCGACCACTGGCAGCGCCGGGTCGACATCGATCTCGACTTCAGCCCGAATACGCTCTTCGAGATCGACACCGGAGACGAGGGGCTGCAGGTCTATCAGGAGCTGCATCTCACGGGGCAGGCCTTCGAGGGGCTCGACGACATCTTCGGAGGCCCCCTCGATTGGGAGGTCGGCACCTTCGTCCTCTACGAAGATCTCGACGTGAACGTCAAGCTCGACTTCGGGGATGGCGGGGCCATCACGGGTGCGCCGAAGCAGCGGATCTACGGCCAGAAGATCCTGAGCCTCGCCGGGTACATGGCCCTCAGCTGGGATTTCTGGGAAGCGTTCACGCTCGACGGAGGCATCCGCTTCAACTGGGAAAGGCGGGACATCGACTACAACCTGATCAAGCAGAACGGGATCGACCGTTCCGACATCGAGATCCTGGGCCAGGAACCCACGGGCACCGTCCGTCTGACCTATCGCCCGACCGAAGACTCGAGCATGTACATGAAGTTCACCCACGGCTTCAAGACAGGCACCTTCAATGCGACGGGCAGCATCAAGCTGGGCGTGACCTCGGCGCGGCCGGAAAAGATCGATGCCTTCGAGATCGGTCTGCGCGGCAGCTATTTCGAGAACCGGCTCAACCTGACCCTGTCGCTCTTCCACTACGCCTATCAGAACTACCAGCTCTTCACGTCCCAGACCTTCGCGCGTTCCGCTCCGCAGTTCGTGATCATCAACGCCAGCGACGTCGAGCTCTTCGGTTCCGAGATCGAGGCGACGGTCCTGCCCTGGGAGGGGGGGCTGCTCGACGTCAAGTTCGCGTGGCTGCAGGGCGAGTTCCTGGATTTCGTCGACATCCAGCAGAGGGAGAAGACGATTCCGCCCGTCCGCGTCTCGGTCCCCGTCACGGCGGATCTGTCTGGGAACCGGCTCCTGAACGCGCCCAAGTACTCGATCACCCTCACCCTCGGGCAGAGCCTGCCCATCGGTCGCTTCGGGACGATCAGCGCCCGCTGGGACGGAACCTGGAAGCACACGACCTACTTCGACGCCAGTCAAGGACGCGGCATTCCCAATGGCGACGGCGATGTCTTCCTGCCGAAGTACACGATCGGCCAGCGTCCGTATTGGATCCACAATATCCGCCTGGCCTACACGACCCCCGACGAGTCGATCGAGATCGCACTCTGGGGGCGGAACATCACGAACGAGACCTACAAGGCCTTTTCCGCCGATCTGTCGAACATCCAGAAGACGACACTCCACTTCGTCGGCGACCCGCGCACCTACGGCGTGACGACCTCGATCAAGTTCTAGCCCAATCGGGAGTCCCCCCGGCTGTGCCGGGGCGGCGCGATTGGTTTGACAGTTCCTGAAATCGACGAGACTCCCTCCCGTGGACCGCTCAAAGCCACACAGGAGAGAGCCTCTTGTCGAAGTACAAGACCCTACAGCAC
>DRKE01000401.1 GCA_011051925.1 Deltaproteobacteria bacterium | reverse complement strand
CCTTGCCTACGAACTCCGGGGGACGGGCGTCTCCGTGACGGTCCTTTCCCCGGGCGTCACGCGAACCGAGTTCCTCGAGGTCTCCGGCCAGGCCCCGGTCTTCTATCACCGGCTGACGATGATGGACCCGCGCGCGGTCACGAGGGCCGGACTCGATGCCGTACTGCGAGGAAGACCGAGCGTGATCCCGGGCCTCGTGAACAAGATCGCGGCCTTCTCGCTCCGCTTCATGCCACGACGCTGGCAGGCTGCGACCGCCCATCTGACGATGAAACCCGACTGATCCCGGGCATCCCGTTCAGCTCGCGAGGACCTCGACGGGAATCCCCGTCAGGTGTTCCATTCCGCTCACGGGATCGAAACTTCCGGCACCGATCGGGGAGAGCTGATTCACGTTGACCCCGGGATGGGCCTGGGCGACCGGCATCCCCGGCGTCCTTTCGTTCCCGAAACCGTGGGACATGGCCACGACACCCGGACGCAGGCGTGGATCCAGGGCGAGTTCGACGATGATCGCCCCGTGTTCGTTACGAACGCGGACGAACTGACCTTCTTCGAGATCCCGTCGCGCGGCATCTTGGGGATTCATGTAGAGCGGATTGGTCCGGGATCCCGCCGGCGTCTTCAGGCTCTTCACGTTCTGGAGGGCCGAGTTCAACATGTGGTGCGTGCGGCGGGTGATCAGCTTCAGCTGGTCACTGGCCTCCGCTTCGAGCCTCTCGAAGATCGGTGCCGCACGATCGAGGGTCGCGAGCAGTGCATCCGGGCAGCAATCGAATCCGCCGTCCCGCCCCACGCGCTGCAGGAATCCGCCTGGGGGCGCCTCGGGCAGCACGACGACACCCCCTTCCGCCTCGCGCAGCGCCTCGACCGAATGTCCTCCTTCTGCAAGACGACCGTTCCAGAGCGCCGCGAGTGGATCGTCGCCCGGAACGTCGAAGAGCGAGGGCAGCCCCATCTCCTGCTGGATCCGCGAAAGGATCCACCAATCCTCCCGGCGTTCGTGAGTGGGCGGAACGACCCGATCCGTCCACTGCAGATAGGGAACGCGCTGGACGCCCTGCACGAAGAAATTCAGGTCCTCCCGTTCGAACCAGTCGGCGGCGGGCAGCGCCCAGTCGGCGAGCTCCCCCGTCGCGTTCCGGTAGAAGTCGATGGCCACGAGCAGGTCGAGTCGTCCGAGGGCCTCGCGCATGCGTGCCTCCCCACCGATCGAGAGAAGCGGATTCCCGGCGATCACGACGAGCGCGCGGATCGGGTTCTCATCGTCTTCGATCATGTCGACCAGAAGACTGCCGGGGGGTGTCGAACCCCGCGACGGCCGATAGGCGCCCCACTTCGAGTTTTCGAGCGGGGGTTCCTCTGCCATGGGCATGGCCGGGAAGGCCCGCGCGGCCAGGACGTTCCCGCCGCGGCGATCGAGATTGCCCGTCACGAGGCTGAGCATCTGCGCCAGCCAATAGGCGAGCGCTCCCTGCCGGCCCATGTTCACACCCGTCGAGAGATGGATCGACGCCGCGTCGGCATCGGCGAACGCCCGCGCGACCTCGCGGATCGTGTCGGCCGGAAGGCCCACGATCTCCGCGACCCGCTCCGCGGGATGGGCCTCCACGAATTCGCGCAGCCGCTCGAGGTTCCGGATCGTCGGCGGGTCCTCTCCGTTCCCCAGCTTCGCCAGTCCCTCGTCGAAGCCCCGGGTCGAGTCGATTTCATGAAGGATCGCCGCCAGGAAGTAGACGTCCGTATCCGGCCGGATCTGCAGGGTCTCGCCGACGTCGGCCAGGTCCTCGAGTTCGAGGGGGTTCACGAAACAGACGCGGGCGCCCCGATCCCGTGCGGCGCGCAGCACGCCGACGGGATCCGGGGTGGACAGGAAGGACATCTTGCTGATGCGCGGATTCGTTCCCATCATCAGGATGAACCCGGAATGATCGAGATCGGCGATCGGATGGATCTCGGCCGAGCCGTAGAGGATCTCGGCGATCGCGAACTTGTTGGAACAATCCTGGGTTCCCGCGAAGAAGAAGCGCTTCAAACCCAGGGCCTGCGCGAAGATCCCGGCCGCGACCGCGCCCAACGCGTTGAACGCCGAAGGATTGCCCATGTAGATCGCGATCGAATCCGGACCATGCTCTTCGAGAACGGCTGAAAGCCGCGCGGCGATCTCCCGGATCGCGGCGTCCCAGTCGACCGGCTGGAAGCCGTGGTCCTCCCGGCGCCGAAGCGGCGCGTTCAGGCGATCCGGATCGCGATGGACCTCGAGAGCGAGCAGACCCTTGTGGCAGGCGAAACCCGCGCTGACGGGATGGGTCTTGTCGGGACGAAGCCCACGGATCCGACCGGACCCGTCCACGCTCGCTTCGAGACCACAATTCACTTCGCACAGACGGCAGAAGGTCTTCGTCCTGGTCTCGGGCATCCGATCGTTCTCCGTTCTACGACACGCTCCGTGGTCGTTACGCGGAGGCGAGATGGGCCGCTGCCCGTCCCGCCACCAGGGGCAGATCGAGGTAGGTCCGGATCCCGGGCTCGGCCCGGCAGACGTAGGGGATCGCACTGACGACATGGATGGCCGTCGCGACGATCCCCGGATTCCGCTTCAGGCCCTGCTCGATGGATTCCGGGTGCCAACCGCGAAAGATCACCTTCGGGCTCGGATCGCCCGTGATCTCGACTTCGAATCGTTCGCCTTCCGGACCGAAGCTCCAGCCCGGATCGAAGCCCTCTTCTCCCATGAACCAGTTCGTATGCACCGAAATGACGGGCTCCCCCCGCACGGTCCCCTGCCAGGTGAATCGCTGCGCGGCGACGAGCCCGGGTTCGATCGGCCCGATCGGGGAATCGATCGTGCGCGTCGCGACCGCCACCTCGTGTTTCGTCCGGCGCTCCTCATCGAGCGCGAAGCCCAGCTCGTCGGCCAGCATGTCGATCGACTCGAAGAATCCACCCCCGAGCACGTCGAGCATCGGGCTCTTCGCGGCCTCTTCGGGCGTCTTCCCGAATCCCATGATCTCGCCCACGACATAGGGTGCACCATAGGTCCGGATATCGGAGAACTCCTCGGCACGGACGTGCGTGATGTCGCGTGAGAGTGCCGAGATCATCAGCGGAAAACGCTCGGTGATGCCCCCGGGATGGATGCCCGTCCCATGGAGCGTCACGCCCCCGCTCTGGCAGGCAGCCTCGAGATCCGAAACGTCCCGCGTTCCCGGGTAGAAATAGCCGAGCGGCGTGACCACGTTCTTTCCGGACTCGAGGATCCGGACGACCTCCTTGCGATCGGCCATGATCGGCGAGTACATGACACAATCCGCCTCGAGAGCGAGCAGGGCATCGACATCCCGCGTCGCCGCGACGCCGAGGGGTTCCGTTCCGCAGAGGGCGCCCACATCCTGCCCCTCCTTCTCTTCGCCGTGCACCCAACAGCCGACGAGTTCGAGTTCGGGATGGGAGACGATTCCCTGGACGGAAGCGCGCCCGACCCCCCCCGTTGCCCATTGGATCACGCGATAGGTCATGATGATTCTCCTGGATTCCGACGCGGCGGGAACCGGTCGGTCTCGTTCGGTCTCCCTCAGCGATGCCCTGCGCCGGCTTCGAGCGCAGGGAAACGGTCGTGGCTCGGGTCCGGGACCCTTCAGAACTCGACGGGCGGCATTTCGACCTGGATCTGCGTCAGCCCGCCATTGACACCATAGATCTCCCCGGTCACGTATCCCGCTGCGGGCGAGGCGAGATAGAGCGCACAGGCCGCGATGTCCTCGACCTCGCCGAGCCGCCCCATCGGCGTCTTCGCCAGCATCTGCCGCTCGAGATCCTCGTTCATGAAGCCCGAGAGCGCTTCGGTCAGGATCGACCCTACCGCAATGCCATTCACCCGCACCTTCGGCGCGAAATCCTGGGCGAGATTCTTCGTCAGGAAGGACAACGCCGACTTGGCCGTGCCGTAGGCGGCAAACCCCCGGGCGTTGAAACGCCCCGCCGCCGACGAGATGTTCACGATCGCCCCGCCACCCGCCGTTTCGACCATCTTCGGAACGGCGAGCTTCGTCATTTCGAAGGCCGTCGTCACGTTGAAGCGGAAACATTCCTCGAATTCGCTCTCGGAAACGGCGAGTGTCGGCTTCGGCGGCCAGCCACCCGCGTTGTTCACCAGGATGTCGAGGCGCCCGAATTCTTCCAGCGCCTTGTCGACGAGGTCCGTTCGTTGTTCCGGATCGAGTACGTCACAGGGGACGACGAGGGCGCGACGCCCCTTTGCCCGGACCTTTCCAGCGGTCTCTTCCAGTTGGGACAAGGTGCGGGCCGACAGGACGACGTCGGCCCCCGCATCGGCATAGGCCAGCGCCGTTCCCGCCCCGATCCCACGACCCGAGCCGGTCACGATGGCCACCTGCCCATCCAGTCTGAAACGATCCAGGATACTGCTCATCGACTTCCTCTCTTCCGTTCCGGTTTCCCTTCCGGTCTTCCGTTTCCATCACTCCTGTCCCGGCCCGCCCCCGTTCTCGACCCGGGCGCGCGCATCCCATGCGCCAGGAAGTCGACGAGCGCCCGGATCCGCCCCTCTTCCGATCGGCGCGGAAGCGGCCGGGCGTCGCTCGGATAGATCTCGATCTGCCCCGATGCGACGTGCAGCATCACGGCGATCATGTAGCGGAATCGCTCTTCGACCTCGCCCGCCGTCAATCCGGGAAGGACCGATCGCAGCGCCGCGTGGAAGCGACGATGGACCTCACCGAAGAGATCGTCCACCAGCTCCGACCGGACGTCCTCCGGCAACCCGAAGAGAACCGCGTTGAGCGCCCCGGTCGTTGCCCCCGCATGACGCAGAACGGGTCGCAGATAGGCGTCGAGAATGTCTTCGAGCCGCGGGACGACTTTCCCATCGCCCAGGACATGCTCGAGAAGGAGCGCCCGCTCCCGATTCAGCGGCCGGATCCGGCGTTCCAACAGCGCCCGGACCAGGACGGCCTTCGAACCGAAATGGTAGTGGACGGCGGCCGGATTCATCCCGACCTCACGCGTCACGGCCCGGATCGAGGTCGCGTCGAATCCCTGGCGCGCGAAGAGCTCTTCGGCGGCGTCGAGAATCAGTCCTGCGGAGTCGGCTTCGGGCATGCGCCCTGGATACAGCATGTGATCCAGATTTTCAATCAGATGATTGACTCCGGGTGCAGGAGCATGCGATCATCCGGGAACGCAACCGCGTGCCATCGCGCGAAGACCGGACACGCGAAGATCGGCGGATCAGAGGATCGAGAGGAGCGCCCATGAGCGAACGAAGAGTCCATCGTGTCATCCAATGGGGAACGGGCAACGTCGGCTTCCACAGCCTGCGGCATGTCATCCGCCATCCCGACCTCGAACTCGTCGGCGTCCATGCGCATGGCGAAAGCAAGATCGGCAAGGACGCGGCGGCGCTCTGTGGACTCTCCGAGGAGACGGGCGTCATCGCCACCAACGACGTCGATGCCCTCCTCGCGCTCGATGCCGACGTCGTCGCCTATACCGTGAAGGCCGAGACACGCCCGCACGAGGTCGTTCCGGAACTCGAACGCATTCTCGCGTCGGGCAAGAACGTCGTCTCGACATCGATGATCTTCCTGATCTATCCGAAACATGCCGACCCTTCGATGCGCGAGCCCCTCGAGAAGGCGTGCAGCATCGGCGGATCCACGTTCTACGTGAACGGGATCGACCCGGGGTTTTCGGGGGACGTGTTGCCGCTCACGGCGCTCCAACTATCGGATCAGGTCGAGGAGATCCGGGTCCAGGAACTCTGCGACTACTCGACCTACGAGGACCCGGAGTTCACGGGCGTGAGTTTCGGATTCGGTCGTCCTGCGGACTACACGCCCCCGATGGCGCTTCCCGGCGTGCTGCGGGCCGGATGGGGCGGCATGGTCCAGCTCGTCGCGGATGAACTCGGAATCGAGCTCGACGAGATCCACGAGAGCTTCGATCGGCGCTATGCGGAGAAGGCCTTCGACACCCCGATGATGCACGTGCCCGCCGGGACCTGCGCCGCCGTCCGATTCATCCTCGAGGGCCGCGTGAAGGGCCGTCCGGTGGTCGTGACGGAACATGTGAATCGCCTGCGAGGCGACATCGCGCCGGATTGGCCGATGCCCCCCGACGGCCGACCCGGGGTCCATCGATGCATCATCAAGGGGAACCCCGATGTCCAGCTCGAATGCTTCGTCCTCGGCGAAGACGGGGACCACAATACCGGCGGCGTCCAGGCGACGGCGCTCCGGGTGCTGAACGCGATTCCCGCCGTCTGCGAGCACGCTCCGGGCCTCATCTCCACGCTCGACCTCCCGTATACTCCGTCCCGCAATCTCATCCGCCCCGATTGATCGGCGGAAATCGCGAGGAAGACGCTTCGATGAACATCCAGGACCTGCCCCTCGACCGGCTCGACGTGATCACCGCTTCCATCTACGGCAGCACGGGCTATCCCCACGAAGCCTGGGCACGCATGCGCCGGGAAGATCCCGTCCATTGGTGCGAGCCCCCGGGCTACAAACCCTTCTGGGCCATCACGAAACACGCGGACATCACGCAGATCTCGAAACACCCGGAACTCTTCCGGAGCGAGGGCCGCTTCATCCTCTTTCCCGAGGACACGACCTCGGATGGCGAAATCGATCTCGAGGAGAATCCCCCGCTCCGCATGCTCGTCAACATGGATCCCCCGGAACATCGCGAGTACCGGAAGCTGGTGAGTCCCTGGTTCACGCCGCGGATGGTGAAACGCCTCGAGGTGCGGCTCGAAGAGATCACGGCGGACATCTTCGACGATCTGGAAGGTGAACGTGAGCTCGACTTCGTGACGGAAATCGCGGCGCTCCAACCCCTCCGCATGATCACGGAGATCCTGGGCATCCCGCGCGAGCAGGAAGACTTCGTGCTCCGCGTGACGAACGAGAATTTCGGGCTCGAGGACCCGGAGTTCCAGCGCGAAGGCGAGACCCAGCAGGATCGTCTCGGCTTCCTGACCGAAGCGGCCGCCTTCCTGAACGCGCTCTTCGAGGATCGCCGCCGGACGCCTCGCGACGACCTTTCGAGCGTTCTCGCGAATGCCACGCTCTCCGACGGGGGACCCGTTCCCCCCTTCGAGCTCTTCTCCCTCGCCTTCCTGGTGATGGTCGCGGGTCACGACACGACCCGGAACGCCATCTCGGGTGGTCTGAAGACCTTCTTCGAACATCCCGCCGAACTCGAGAAGCTTCGCGCGGATCCCGGGCTCGTCGGCCTCGCAGCCGACGAGATCGTCCGCTGGACGACGCCCGTCAATCATTTTTCGAGGACGGCGACCCGGGACATCGAGTTCGGGGGAAAGTCGATCCGCGAGGGCGATTCTCTCGCGCTCTTCTACGCCTCGGCCAATCGCGACGAGGACGTCTTCGAGGACCCCTTCACGTTCCGCATCGACCGGGATCCGAATCCCCACCTCGGCTTCGGCGTGGGTGAACATTTCTGCCTGGGCGCCAGCCTCGCCCGGATGGATCTGCGCGTCTTCTGGCGCCAATTCGTCGAACGCGTCGAATCGATCGAACCGACCGGCCCGATCGAGCTGCTCGACTCGAGCTTCGTAGGCGGCCCGAAGCATATTCCCGTCCGGGTGAAGGTGCGGGGGCGGTGAGGATGCGACCTGCCTCCTTCGAGCTGATACGCTCGATCTCGATTTCCGATCGACGTATCCGCGCGACCCGCCTGCGATCCCCCGGAGCGACGCCATGACCCGACCGAGCCCATCCATTCGAATCACCCGCGCGATCCGCCCCCTGTTCTTGTCGGGTGCTCTGATGGCGCTCCTTTGGGCGCTTGCCTGCACACCGGAATTGAAAGCGCGTGCCTATGCCGGAGCAGAACGTGACGAATGGCAGCAAGCCGATCGCGTCGTCGCGAGCCTCGGACTCCGCCCGGGAGACGTGGTCGCGGATCTGGGCGCCGGCGGCGGCTATTTCACCTTCCTTCTGGCGGAGGCCGTCGGCCCGTCCGGAACCGTCTACGCGATCGACGTCGACGAGCCGATGAACGAGCGGCTGGCCAGGCTCGCGAAGGAGCGAGGCATGACGAACGTCGAGACGATCCTGGCGACGCCCGGAGATCCGAGGATCCCGGAAGGGGGCGTCGATCTCGTGTTCACGAGCAATACCTACCATCATCTCGAGAACCGCCCCGACTACTTCCGACGCCTGGCGACCCATCTTCGCCCGGGTGGACGCCTCGCCGTCCTCGACTACAAGAAGCACGGATTGGTTCCGGGCCTGCTCGGCCATTCGACGGAGGCCTCCATCATCCAACGGGAACTCGAGAGCGCCGGCTATCGACTCGTCCGGCGATACGACTTCATCGAGAAGCAACATTTCCTGATCTTCGCACCGAACGAATCCTGAACGCCGCGAATCGCCCCGACCGGTGCCCGACGAATCGATGTCCGACGACTCTCGAGCCGACGACCGCGATCGACAGGACGATCGACAGGAAGAACGAGCATGAAATCCGAACCCGACATCCAGGACGACCGCGAGCAATGGGACGCCATCGTCGTCGGCTCGGGGCTGGGCGGGCTCGTCGCAGCCGCCTATCTCTGCGCCTCGGGCAAGCGCACCCTCGTTCTCGAAGCCCACTACGTCGCCGGAGGCAACTCCCAGGTCTTCCGCCGCAAGCACAAGGGTCGGGAATACGAGTTCGACGTCGGGATCCACTACATCGGCGAATGCGGTCGCGACGGAGCGATCACGGGCATCCTGAACGGTCTCGGTCTGGCGGAACGCGTCGTCTTCCGCCCCCTCGATGCCGACGGTTATTCGACACTGCATTTTCCCGACGTCGAGTTCCGCGTCCCCTTCGGTTGGGATCGCTACCGCAAACGCCTCCACGAAACCTTTCCGAACGAGCGCGAGGCCCTCGACGGCGTCCTCGACGTCATGCAGGCCGTAGGCGCGACGGGACACCGACTGCGACGCGACGAACTCGCGATGGCCGATCTCGCGACCGAAGCCCCCGACTTCCTCCAATGGGGCTTGCGACCCATCACCGAACTCTTCGCCGAGAAGAAGCTCTCCGAACGAGCGGGGGCCGTGATCCTGGGCGAACAGGGTTGCTATGCGGTTCGACCGTCCGACACACCCGTCGTGATGGCCGCCGGCCTCGCCGATCATTTCCTGCGCGGCGCCTACTATCCGGTCGGCGGAGGCCAGGTGATCGCCGGCCGCCTCATCGAAGCGATCCGGGCCTACGGCGGCGAAGTCCGGACCCGGAGCCCCGTGCACAAGATCCGGATCGAGAAGGGCCGCGTCCTCGGCGTGCTGGCGGGCAAGAAGAATCGCGAGCCCCGGGAGATCGATGCCCCGATCGTCGTCTCGAACGCCGACGTGAAGCGGACCTTCACGGAACTCGTCGGCCGGGAGCATTGGGCCCCCGAGACGATCGAACGCGTCCGCTCGCTCAAGATGTCGATCCCGCTCTTCTGCGTCTACCTCGGACTCGACGTCGATCTCGCCGCTCGGGGGATGCCGAACAGCAATCATTTCATCTGGGGCGACTACGATATCGAGGGT
>DRKE01000400.1 GCA_011051925.1 Deltaproteobacteria bacterium | reverse complement strand
TCGAAGCCGGTCGCTTCACCCTGGTCTTTCTCGCCGCTCCGGGCAACGAACTCGCCCAGCTCGAACTGACCTACAACTGGGATCCCGAGCCCTATCCGCCCGGCCGGAACTTCGGCCATATCGCATACGAGGTCGAGAACATCTACGAAACGTGTCAGCGCTTGATGGACCAGGGGGTGACGATCAACCGTCCGCCCCGGGATGGACACATGGCCTTCGTCCGATCCCCCGACCTGATCTCGATCGAGCTGCTGCAGAAGGGAAGGCCCCTCCCGCCCGCAGAGCCCTGGCAGTCGATGGCCAATACCGGCGAGTGGTAGGGCGCCGAGCGGCCCCCGGCCCGGCCCCGCCACCGGATCTCGATCGGCCGGCTCGCGACGGAGCGGATCCCCCGCAGACCCCGGCTCTCGGCGGCCTGTGACGCCCATCACGGGTTTTCGTTTCGAGAACGGGCTTTCCAACGCCCCCGGCGTTTTATCGGCAGCAAAGCGGCAACAAGCTCAAGCCGGGACGGACGCGATCCGATCCCGGTGCACATGCTTCGATATGAAAAAAGCGCTCCCATCTGGCTGTTCTCATTCGTCGATCTCGCCTTCCTGCTGCTGATCGCCTTCACCCAGATCGGCCCCGAAACCGAAGGCCCGCCCCTCGAACTGGGCGAACTCGAGATTCCGCGGATCCACGGTCCGGCCCCGCCCCTCGAACGCGACGCAGCGGCAGCCGGATGGCAGCTCCGGGTCTATCCCGTCGACCACGAAAGACCACGGGAAGTCCCGAGAACGCCCTTCGCACTCACCCTGCCCGGCACCAACGCCGCTCCCGGTCCGGCCCCGAAGCCTTCTCCGCCGACCGCCGGGTCGGATTCGTTCACAGCGGCCCTCGATGCCACCGAACTGGCCGCCCACCTTCGCCTGCTTCGCGACCGCGGCATGGGCCGGCCGATCCTGGCGCCCCATCGCGATTCGCGAAGCGAGGATCTGCTGATCGCGGTCGGCCTCATCGAAGAGATCTGGGAAGGGGGTCGGACCGTGGCCGTCGCGCCCGGCCCCGCCGTGGCCTCCGGGCCGCCGGAAGCCGAATCCGGGCAACGATGAACGCCGACCCCTTTCGCCGCCGATACGGCCACGGTGCCGGACGACTCCCGGTCGGGATTCCAATCGATGTCGACTCCCTGTCGACGCAATGCCGTGACCGCAGCGATCATGAGAGCGCGATCGCCGCGATTCCCGTCCTGTTCCTGATCGGGCTGAGCCTGTTCTTCGCCGTGACGATCCGGCAGCCGGCCGACCGCGTTCCCGACGCTGCCCCCCTCGCGATGACGGGGAGTCAGGTGCTCGAACTCGAGTTCTTCGAAGAAGCGCCCATTCCTCCGCCGGTCGCACCGCGGAAAGCCTCCCGATCGGAGACACGGCCCGGCCCTGTTCCTGTCGCACTGCCTGCTGCCCCGATCGCGCCCCGAACCGCCGCGCCTCCCCACCGAGCCTTCGATCCGGCTCAGCTCGCCATGAAGCCGATCTCGCAACCGATGCCCCTGTCCGAAGCCGGGACCGTCGAGCGGCGGTCTCGCCGACCCGCGCGGCCATCGCCACGCCGGGTCGCCGCGCCCGCCCCCGCCCTCGCGATCGCCGGCATCCCGGATTGGCAACCGGCCCCCGCCCGCCCCGACTCCAAGACGAGGGCCCGCCTCTCGCGGCTGCCGCGGCGACCCGTGCGCGGTGCGGAGGCGTCGTCCGATCCCGCCCTGCTGCCGGAATGGAGCGCGAAGAGAAGCGATCGTCGGGCTTTTCTCGCCGACGTGGCCGCGTTCGAAACCCGGAATCCGGAGATCGCCCGGGCCATGGCCGAGCGGCCTCCGGTCGCGGCAGCGAGCCACGCCACGGATCATCCGGCCCTCCGAGCCTTCCGAAGCGGCCCCGCCCACGCGCAGGCGGGCTGGCGGGAAGTCCCCCTCGACGAACTGCCCGACTGCATGCCGCCCGGCCGACAGGACCTGCTCAAGAAACGCATCCTGCTTGCCGCTCCTTCCGGGCGGGAATGTTCGCATCGCGACGGAAGCTACCGGTTCGTCGAGACCCGGAACCTCGGTGCCTTCCTGATGTGGTCGCGGACCCACCCGGATCGCCGGGGGGATCCGAGGCCCATCCGGGACGCCTGTGACGTTCTCGAACAAGCCCTGCGATGTCTCGAAGAGTCATCCACCAAGGAGTCCAACATACGATGATCCGTTACCGAATCGATCTGACCGGGAGCCGCCTTCGGCGCTTCGTCCAGGCGGGCGCCCTTGCGACGCTCCTGCTCCTCAGCCCGGGTCCGGCCCCGGCGACGGAAGCGACCTGGAACGACTACCTCGACCATGCCTACGTCTACGCCGCGGCCGATGTCGAGGATCTTCGCTCGCTGCTCCGTCGTGCGACGGGCGTCATCGGCCGGAGTCTGGCGGAATACCATGCGGAGGTCTTCCCCGTGCTTTCCGCGCGGAACCAGCCGATGAGCGAAGCCTCGATCCGCCGGAAGGCGATCGCGGAGCTCCTGCTCTTTCGAACCGGGGAACTGCCCGGCGGCCTCTCCGCGGCGGTCGACACGATCGACTCCCTGGAGGACCGGCTCGATCGTCATGAGAATCGCTACTGGTTCCACGTGATCCATGCGAATGCGGCGCTGCAATCCGGCGATGCCGAAGCCTTCGTCGACCAGATCCTCGGACTCTGGCTCGAAGTCATCACGCCCCTCGAAGTGCCCTTCGAAACCTACAAGACCCTCGCGTTGACCGAGAATGGCAATGCAGGCTTCGTTCGCAGCCTTCCCCATCTCTACGAGAGCGTGGCCCGCATGATCCTCGTGCAGTCCCAGACGGCCGCCCTCGACGGAGACATCGACTCCCTCGGCGCCATCGCGAGGATCCTCACCGACGAACGGGTCGGCGCGAATCCCGAGGTGATTCCCGTCGAAGCCACGTCCAAGGCCTTCCTCGACCACATCGTGGCCCGGCTCGACGGACCCGAAAGCGACGGCGGCAGCCTGAGCTTCACGTTGGCCCTGGTGGCCGCGGAGCGTGCCCACCAGATCGCCCGAAGAAGACTCGCCGAAGACGGATTCGCGCCCGCAACCGAAGCCGCGATCCGCGATTCGGTCGCGGCGTACCAGCGAGCCCTGCGCAACGCCAACACGCTCCAGGGCCAGGTCGCCGTCTACTCACGAGCGCTGCGTCAACTCGGCGAGGTCCATGCGACCGGCGAGCGACTCGGCGTCGAGGTCGACGTCGACGTGCCCTTCAGCATCGACCGGGCCCTGGCCCTCTACGACACGCTCCAGGCGGCCAGGAATGGCGGCTGGGAGCGGCTCGGCTATGTCGATCAGGGAAGGGAAGCCTATCTCGCAGCGACCCGGAACCTCTGGTCCGAGATCCAGGACGCCAGCTTCAATTCGGCCCGCTACTACATGTCCCGGCGGGATCCCTCGGGCGGCATCGACGACGAAAGCATCGTGAACGCGATCAACGCATACTCCCGCTACCTGCACGCCTTCGAGCGCTACCAGGGCGATCCGGTCGGGGAGACGCTCCCGGACTCCGCGTATTTCGGGGCCTATCTCGCGGCGCGCGGGATCGGGGACGGAGTGCTCTTCTTCGCTGGCGGAGACGCTTCGGTCGATCAGCTCGAGGAGGCGATCACCCAATACCGGCGCGCCCTTTCCTTCTTCCCCTTCGATCGCGAGCTCTGGGCCACCCTGGCAGTCGCGCTGCAGAGATCGGGCCGGGAGAGCGAATTCCTGGCCGTTGCCAAACCCGTGGCGGATCACATCGTGCATTCCCGCCATCTCGATCGATGGATCCAGAACCACGCCGAATGGGCCGAACCCCTCGAGAGTTTCCGGCGCGCCTTCGAGAACGACCGCAGCCTGATCTATCTCGGCTTCGCCGACGAGACGAAGCTCGACGAACTCGAAACGGAGTTCGCACGACTGAAGAAGGAGCGCGTCGAGATCGAAGAAGCGATTGCCGCGACCCGGATCGAACGCGACGAACTCGGCGAGAAACGGCGGGAGGTCCATCGCCTCGCGGCCGAATTGTCGGGCGAGAACGACGGCCCCACACCGCCTTCTGTCACCAGTGGCCCCCGGTCGATCGAGAGCCGAACGATCGCCCAGCTCGGCCTCGATCTCGAACGACTCAGTAGCAGTGGAAGCCGCCTCGAGGCCCGGATCGATGCGATCGAAGAATCGCTTCCGATCTTCGAAGCGACCCTCGGTCATGACGACATGGTCTGGAAACTCGCGGCCCAGCGCGACCATCCCGTCCATGCCCTGCTGCGCCGGCTTGCCGAGGAAACCGGCGAGACCGCGTCCCCCTCGAGTCCATCCGCGGCGATCGGATCCGATACGCCCTGGCAGGCTCTCCAATCCTGGATCGGAGGAACGACCCGATGAACAGCTTCCAGCCCGACCGACCACTCGGCCTTCCTTCGCCCCGGCATGCCCATGCGGGCGGCCCCCATCGCCGAAGCCTCGCGATCGCCGCCCTGCTCTGTGCGATGTTGCTGGGAGCGGGATGTGCCTCCGACGGCCATCCACGCGAACCCTTCTTCTCGACACGCCCGGGTCGCGAGGCCGTCGAATCCCAGCTCGCGGGCGAGGCTCTGGCACAGCAGAAATACTCGATGCGCCGGATCCGACGCGACATGGCAAGCTTCAGCAAGACCCTCGAGGAACTCCAGCGACATGGGAAGACGTCGGGCATCGAGCGCTTCGAACGATTCGCCCGGCCCTACATCTCACGCCGTGTCGACCCACTGGTCTCCTCCAGCGGCTCGACGTCGCATCCGGAACTCCGCCCCTTTCACGCGGAGCTGCTGCTCTCGAAGGCGATCCTGCTCCACCAGATGAACGACACCCGTGGCGTACGCAAGACGATCGAGCGACTCGAAAGCGAGTTCGCCCCCCTCACGAGCATGCTCGTCCTCTATCCGACGGGCGTGGCGGTCACTCTCGAACAAGGCATCGCGCTCCTGCGCATGCAGACAGGAGAAATCTGATGGATCCGGTTTCCTTCGCGACACTCGGCGGCTACGAACGGAGCGAGTTGCTCGCCACACTCGTCGTCTGTGCGATCTCACTGGTCGCCGTGTGCTGGCCGCTCACCCGCGGCGCCCTGCTCTGCTGGCGGGCGCGTTCCGCGACCCGCCTGCCGCGAGGCGACTCCCCGGAATCGGAAACGACCGCCGCCGGCGGTGTGGCCTCGCTGATGCGGGAGGTCTACAGCGCGGCGGAGCGCGAACTCCGGAACGAACAGCCGCCCGTGTTCGTCCGGGACGCGGCCAGACAACTCGTCATCGACGACTACGAGACGAGCTTCGCCCAGCCGATTTCGATGTACGCGAACATCCTGCCACCGATCGGATTCATCGGCACGACCTGCGGTCTGGCGGTCCTGCTGCTGTCGATGCGGATCTCACACGAGATCCTGCAGCTGGGCGCCCTCGCGCTCGCCCTCAGCTCGACGATCTTCGCATTGATCGGCTACGCGACCCTCGAGGGCCTGAAGATCCATCTCTACGCGCGCCTCGCGCGCTCGATCGACGCCGGACTCCGAAGCGTGGCCTGACCGGATTCCAGGGGCGGCGGGCGCCCCCACCCCGGATCCGATCTATCGGGCGCAGCCACGCCTCCGCCTCAGGCCGGCCAGCCAGAGGCCGCCCAGGGCGAGCATCCAGCCCGCCGAAGGTTCGGGAACGAGGCTCGGCTCGCAGGCATCCCCCGTCCCGTTGGCATCCGCGTCCTCCTGGGCCATCGAGCAGAAGCCGCCCGTGCCGCATTCGGCATTCGATGCGCATCGCGTCGCGAGCAGTCCCGCATCGCCCGCCGTACAGGTCCCGCCCCCCGAGGCATTCGGAGCGCCCGGGCAGTTGTCGAGTCCGTTCAGGACGAGGTCCTCGTCGCGATCGAGGCCCATGCGATTGCCCGATCCCGGCGGAACACAGGTGAAGGTCACCTCCTGCCCCGCCACCGTCGCCATGCTACGCAAAGTGCTGGAACTGATCGCCGCCGTCCCGTCGTCGGGCAGGAAATCGCCATTCGACTGCCGCAGATAGCTGACCGGCGTCGTTCCTCCCGCCGTCACCTTCGCGATCACGTCGCACTCGGTCACGACGCCGCCCAGGATCTGGGAAGTGAAGGACGTTCCCGCACGCGCGAGCAGCAGGTCGACGCGCGCGTTGATCGCCGCCGCATCCGTACCGGCCAGCAAGGCCGGCGATAGCGTGACCTGCTGTCCCACGATCGGCGCCAGATCCGTCGGGAAGACCTGGATGAAGGCCTCGACGTCCTGCTGTTCGGCAGAGGAGAGGCTGAAGACATTGGCGCTCACGAAACGGAAGAGCGTGTCGAAACTGCCGTCGTGACTGAAGCCCGTCCCACGGATCTGGTCGCCCGTATGCGTGAAGGGGCCGTCCGTTGCGCCGACGTCCTGGAAACCGAACATGCCCACCTTCTGATAGGCGTTGCGCAGATGCGGAACCTTGAAGACCTGGGTGAGTGCATCGAAGGTCGTCTGTCCGTTGCCTCCGAAATGTCCCGCGGCGGCATCGATCTTGTGACAGCCCTGACAGTCGGCCAGATTGTCGGAAATCGGGCCGGGTGAGGCCGCCGTTCCGAAGATCGCCGCGCCGGTGGTCTCGTTGGGACCACTCGGAGGATTCCTCAGGCTGTTGTCCAGGGAGCGGATCGGATTCGGCGGATAGCGCAGGTCGAGCGCGAACTGCCGGAAGGTCGTCATGTCGGCCGCGGAAAGCTGCCCCTCGTCCCGCCCGAGGAGTCCCGGGAAGGCGACATTGAAGGCCTCGAAGGCGGCGATCTCGTCTCCTTGACGATCACCACGCCAATGTTCGGGCCCCATGTTGACCAGCCCGCGGAGACTCTGGGTGGTCATCGGTCCCTTGTGCGGATGGAAATTCTTGATCTCCGGCGGGACCAGGAACGCGGGAGTGACCGGATTGAACGGGTTGTTGTTGATGGCGAGATTGCCATCGGGATCGCCGAGGTCCCAGGCGAGGTCATCCATGTCTCCGAAGATATGGCAGCTCGCGCAGGCGGCTTCGCCGTTGCTGCTCGTGAGATTCGCGTCGTACAGGAAGGGCCGACCGGCGATCACGTTGTCCGGCTCGGGATTCGCGAGCGGAATCCGTTGCAGTTCGGCCTTCGTCCCGGGATCGATCACACGCAGCGAATTGTCGAATCGCGTCGTCACGTAGAGCCGTCCGTTGGCCAGGAGCACGGACGAGGGCCCGCCCCCGCCGACGGGGATATGATCCGAGGCCGAGACGGTGAAGGTATCCGCCTCCAGGCCGGCGACGTCATAGACGCCGATCCGCCCCGACCCGAATCCAGCGACATAGATCGTCGCGCCATCGGCCGAAAAATCCATTCCGAGGGGCGTCGCAAGGCTCTTGTCCTTCACACCCGCCGGAACCGGCACCGTCCCGTAGGGGATATGCTTGTTGAGATGGCGGGGAGAGACGGCGCCCGTCCCGGGATCGAGGATCGTGATACGGGACTGTGCGAGATTGCCCCGCACGCTCGCCGGCTCCCCGGCTGGCTTCAATCCGTTCGCCGTCACATGATCGCCCGGCCCTTCGAAGCGGACGTGATTCTGGGCGTCCGTGTTCGTCACGAAGATCCGGCCACTCGTGGGATGAACCGCCATGTTGAAGAGGGTCGTGCCCACACCGACGAAGGGCGTATCGACTTCGACCGGGATCGGCGCGCTCGCGTCGATCGTGAAGACGTCCTTGTCCGGCAGATTGAACCGGACCAGGGCACTCCAATCGCGACCCAACTCGTCCAGCCAGCGTCCCGACGTACCCCCATCTCGATCCTGTTTGACGATCAGACCCGTTTCCTGCCCCGGAATGCCTTCATGGTTCTTGAGCGGGGTCGGAAGTCCACCGGGCGCCGTCGCGGCGTTGACCCCCGACCCGACCGTGCAGGGTCCCTGCACGATCTCGTTGTTCTGATTCGAGGTCGACGTATTGCAGACCGCCGCTTCGGGCAGCGTCATCGTCCGGTTGCCCGAACGGAAGACGGCCATGTAGACGCGGTCACCCGCCGCGTTCCGCGCCAGGGCACGGGGGCGGTCCCCGAAGACCGTGATCACCGTGAG
Organism: Deltaproteobacteria bacterium; assembly: GCA_011051925.1. Classification (GTDB taxonomy): domain Bacteria; phylum Myxococcota_A; class UBA9160; order UBA9160; family UBA4427; genus UBA4427. The sequence goes on along the minus strand of DRKE01000400.1, from coordinate 667 downwards.
ACGATCGCCCTCGAGCGAGTCGCCGAGATTCGCTGCATCGAAGACGTAGAGATCGGCGCGACCGATCCCCTCGACGTCGTAGTCGCCGTCGACGACCGGCGCGTTCTGTCCGCGATGAGCGGCACTCACGAAGGCCCGATCCCCGCCCGGTCCCGCAAAAACGATATCCTTGGGCTCGTCGCCGACGAGCAGCGTCCGCACCACTCGCGGTTCACCCGAAACATCGACGATGCTGACGCTGTCCGAAAGGTGGTTCACCACCCAGACTTCGTTGTCGTTGCGCGCCGCCACCGCGACCGGCTCGAGCCCGACGGCCACGCTTCCGGCCGGGATGAGATTTCCGGCGACATCGACCGCGAAGATGTCGAGCTGTCCGTCCGGCGTGTTCACCACGAAGAGCTTCTGGCCATTGGGCGAGAAGGCCATCGGCCGGACCGGTCCGCTCTCGAAGAGCTGATAGGAGGACTGGGCGCCGGCTGCGCCCCCCCAGCCGAGAATGAAGAAGATGCTGGCCAGGGCGACGGCCCAGGCTCGACGGAATCCGCTATGGCACATGATGGGTCTCTCCGCGATCCGGAATCCTCGCGGGGCGTCCCCCCCGAGATTCGTGCGACGATTATCCACTGAACGGAACGAAACAGTCAAGCGCGATGATGCGCCGATGACG
>DRKE01000399.1 GCA_011051925.1 Deltaproteobacteria bacterium | reverse complement strand
GGATATCGGCTGGGCGGCCCCCCGACCGGACGAGACGGGGACCCTGCTCCGGATCGGCGGACCGGATAGTGGAACCGTCCGACTCGAACCGAGCGGTCTGTCCCGCGTCCTCGCCGCGATCGTCGAGGCCCTCAATGAAGAGGGGCTCCATGGGATCGATGTCCGCCCCGCCTCGAACGACATCGACCTCGAGACCGAACGCGACCTGCGCCCGGCAGGCTCGACGACGCTGCATCTGATCGTGCACGTGGGTCGGATCGAACGGGTCCGGACGATCGCGATCGGGGATCGGGTTCGCGATGACTGGAAGATCGACAACGAGATCCACCAGCGGATTCGGGAGAACTCCCCGCTCCAACCCTCCGGCCTGGCGGATGGGACGGAGACGACCGACCGGCTCGACCGGAAGGCCCTCGAAGACTACCTCTACCGGCTGAATCGGCATTCCGGACGCCGCGTCGAGGCCGCCCTCTCCCCCGGAACCGAGCCCGGAGACATCGTACTCGACTATCGCGTTCTCGAGTCGAAGCCGTGGTACGTCTACGCCCAGATGGCGAATACGGGCACGCGCCGCACCAACCCCTGGCAGACGCGCGTCGGATTCGCCCATCGCCAGTTGACGGATCGGGACGACACCCTCACCTTCGAATACCTGAACGCGGGTCTCGACGACGTCCATGGCGTCCGCGCACGCTATCAGGCCCCCTTCTTCGGCTCGAAACGACCCGACTGGATGAATCGACGCAAGGGAGATCCCGCGTGGATCGACTGGTTCCCTCGCGAAAAGATTCCCTGGTGGGGCGTCGACCGGCTGCGCTGGGAGATCGATTTCGGTTGGGGCAGGTCCCGCGCGGATCGCTCGTCGACGCTTCTGGGCCTCGCGAATGACGTCATCACGAGTGAACAATTCCAGTATGGCGGGCGTTTCATCTACGAGACCTGGCAGCATCGCGACTTCTTCGTCGACCTCTGGGCCGGACTCCGACTCCGCGACGTCGAAGTCCGGAACAGTACACAGGCAGCCAGCGGAGAAGCCCTCTTCGTTCTTCCTGATGCCGGCATCCATGCCGAACGGATCAATCAGCTCTCGACCCTGGGTCTCGATCTTTCCGTCCAGGGATCGGTCGCCGGCGTCGACGAAGGCAACCGCGATCGCCTGGGGCGGGACGGCACGGACGACCGCTATGCGATCCTCGACTTCAACCTCGGCTATTCGACCTTCCTCGAGCCGCTCCTCCGACCGGAAGCCTGGCGGGATCCTTCGACGGAAAGCAGCTCGACCCTGGCCCATGAACTGGCCATCGGTCTTCGTGGCCAATACGCCTTCGACTACCGTCTCGTCCCCCAGGCCAGTCAGACAGCAGGTGGCCTCTACAGCGTCCGGGGCTACGACCAGTCAGTCGCCGTGGGCGATACGGTCGTGATCGGTTCGCTCGAATACCGGTTCCATCTGCCGCGGGCCCTTCCCGTTTCCCGGAAGCCCCTCCGGATCCCCTTCATCGGGGATTTCCGCGCCGCACCGCAACAGGTCTATGGCCGCCCCGACTGGGACCTCACGTTGCGTACCTTCGTCGACGTCGGCCGGGCGATCCGCAACGATCGTTCCTCGAGCAATGCCGGCGTGAACGAGTACAACGAAACCCTGGTCGGCGTCGGGGTCGGCGCCGAGTTCCAGTTCCGATCGAATTTCCGCGCACGAGTCGACTGGGCGACGGCCCTGAAATCAACCAATCCGAAGGGGACGAACCCGACGGATCTGTGGGATAACGAACTCCATGTCCTCTTCAGCATCCTCTACTGACCGGACGGGTCGATCGGGACGGTTCGACTGGCGCGATCGGACGATCGTCCGAATCCTCATCGCGATCCTCGGCATGATGACTCCGATGGATGCATGGGCGGGAAAGGAGTTCAAGGACGCGAACGGGACGACCTTCGATTCCTCGGTCGTCCAGCTCGACAATTCCCGTGCGGGACAGACGACCTTCACGATCGACTCGAATCGCACGACGATCGGCTGGCAGGATCTGCAACAGCCGAAGGGCAACACCCTGGAATTCGATTTCGCCGATCCCGACTCGGTCGTTCTCAATGACATCGGCGCCCAGCACCCGAGCAACCTGAACGGCACCGTGATCTCGAATGGAACGGTCGCCTTCGCCAATCCCTTCGGCGTCTTCATCGGGTCCGATGCGATCATCGACGTCGGAAGCCTCGTCGCCGTGGGAGCGCACGTCTCGACCGCGGATTTCATGGAAGCGAATCCCATGCTCGTCCCGCTTTCCGGCACGATCAGGAACGACGGACTGATCCGGGCCAACGGCAGTGTCGGACTCTTCGGCCGCGATGTCGTCAACAACGGGGAGATCGAAGCGGAGGGGGGCCATGTCCTCGCTCTGGCCGGCCAGACCGTCCATGTCACCGACTGGGATGCGATCACCGCGGATTTCCTCGCTCCGAAGAATTTCTTCGGCTTCCTGAAGGACGGAGCGATCGAGAACGACGGTTCGATCCACGCCTCGGATGCCGCCCTCTTCGGGGGCCGGATCACGAATCAGGGCGAGATCGTCGTCGAGGACGGCACCCTCCTGATGCTGGCCGCAGACGCGGTCTGGGTGACGGAATTCGACAATCCGGTCCTCTTCAAGGTGCCCTACACCACGCCGGGTGCAGGAACGATGGCATCCGATGATGCGGGTGCGGGCGAGTCGGTTCGCTATGCGATCGAGAACCGGGGGCGGATCGATGCCGGCCTCGGCCATGTCCGCCTCGCCGCTGCGGATCCGCTGGGATTCGCGATCCGCCAGGGCCGTGGCGGGGCGAAACGACCCGCGTCGATCCGTGCCAGCCGGATCGAGCTGGACGGAGGTGACGAGGGTCGGGTCCATCTCTCGGGCGTCGTCGATGCCTCGGCCGGGGCGAGCGGAGAGGTGGGCGGGACGATCGACGTGACCGGATCCATCCTGGTCCTCGATGATGCGAAGTTGGATGTCTCGGGCGGGGCCGGCGGGGGCACGATCCGGGTGGGCGGCGATCGGGAGGGACGCGGCGAGTTGCAGCGAGCACGGGCCGTGCTCGTCGATGCGGACAGTGAAATCCGCGCCGACGCCCTCGAGGAAGGCGATGGCGGCACGATCATCCTCTTCTCGGAAGACCTGACCTCGGTCGATGGCATCCTTTCCGCGCGCGGCGGACAACAGGGCGGGGATGGCGGATTCGTCGAGACCTCCGGGCTCCGACGCTTCGCGATCAACCGGACCCCGGATCTCACGGCGCCCGAAGGCCGGGGGGGCAGCTGGCTGATCGACCCCTTCAACATCACGATCAAGAACACCCTTCTCGACGACGTGACGCCGACACCGACCTGTCCGGCCGAGGGCGTCGCCTGCCTCAACAAGGCCATCACGGCGATCCTCGCCCCGACCTTCGACAGCACCGGGTTCGATGGCATCCTTCGAACGGTCGATCCCGCAACCAACGTGCCCAACGCGAATTTCGTGAGTGCCGACCTGATCGCGTCCGCGCTCGCGACGGGAACCGACGTCACCCTCTCCACCCAGGCCTTCGGCCTCGAGCGCGGCACGGAAGACGGTGACATCGACGTCCTCGACCCGATCTCGATCGACAGTGCCACGACACTCGAGGGAACGACCACCCGCCTGACCCTGCTCGCGGCCCGGAACATCAACGTCGAACAGGACATCGTCGTCGTACCGACCGCGGGCCGCACGAATCTCGCGCTCGGCGTCGAGCTTCGCGCGAATGACGCGAGCCAGACGGAATCGGACCGCAACTGGGATCG
>DRKE01000398.1 GCA_011051925.1 Deltaproteobacteria bacterium | reverse complement strand
GAGTCCTCGAGCGACCTCCACGCCGTGGGCTCCCGATGCGGCCGTCGACAGCAGGAAGGCCCCTCCGAGCCGCTCTCCCGGGCCGAGACGGCGCGTGAGACCTTCTGCCAGTTTCCCGGCCGCTGCATCGGCCGACGATGCCCGGGTCAGCGCGGTCGGGAATCGCGTCATGGCCAGTCGATACCCCGAAAGCCCTCCGGAATGCCAGCCTATCATTCCTGCCGTGCCAGCCTGGCCCGACCCCCGATCCAGACGAAAAAGCCGGATCCGGCCATCCGGATCGGGGGTTCGCGGGTTTCGGCAATGCGGCGCGTCGGCTAGATTGACCCTGGTCGTCACCCCTCGACGACACGAGATCCCCCTGCTGGTTGCAGCGTGCTGCCATGTAAGGTCGGCACGTGAGAATCCAAGAGGCGGCGACCGGATGGACCCGGGTCGGCCGTCTGACCCGGCGTCCGGGATCCCGGATCTTCGACCGACCGGCTGGATCGGAGATCGGGGTCGCAGGCACGTCGAAGGGGGCGCTGGTTCCGGCCCCTGTCCAGCGAGATGGAATTGGCCAGATACGAGATCATCCAGACGAAATCCGAGCTCGAAAAACTCGCTCGGGAACTCCTGCGCGAAGACGTCGTCGCCTTCGACACCGAGGCGGACAGCTTCTACCACTACTTCGACAAGGTCTGTCTCGTCCAGATCGCGACCCGCAAGAAATGCTGGCTGGTCGATCCTCTCGGCGAGGAGGGGTCCGACATGCTCTCGGCCCTGGGCCCCGTCTTCGCCTCACCCAAGGTCCGGGTCCTCTTCCATGCGGCCGAGTACGACATCTACGTCCTGAAGCGGGACTGTGGTTTCGAGTTCACGAACCTCTTCGACACGATGGTGTGTGCCCAGCTGCTGGGCTACCCGTCGATCGGACTCGCCGCCCTCGTCGAACGACATTTCGGAGTCGTGCTTCCCAAGGACGAGCAACGATCGGACTGGTCGCGCCGACCGCTCACCGAAAAGCAGATGAGTTATGCCGCCTCGGACGTGCTCTACCTGATCAAGCTGGCCGAGAAGCTCGAGAAGGAGCTGCGCAAGGCCGGTCGCCTCGAGTGGGCGGTCGACGATTTCGAGACGTTATGCGGTCGACGTTGGCCGGATCGCGAGTTCGACGAACTCGGCTATCTCAAGATCAAGGGCGCCCGAAGCATGGATCCGGTCGATCTCGCCGTCCTGCGCGAGCTCTTCCTCTTGCGTGACGCACGCGCCCGGGAGATCGATCGCCCGCCCTTCAAGGTCCTGGGAAATCGCACGCTGCTCGAGATCAGCCGGGCCCAGGCGACGGATCTCGACAGTCTGGCCGAGATCAAGGGCGTCAGCGACCTGATCCTCAAGCGGCTGGGAAAGGACCTCGTCGCCGCCGTGAAGAAGGGACTCCGAAAGCCCCACGGCCCGATCCCCAAGGTCGAATCCAACAACCGCCGACGCATGGACCGGCGAACCGAGAAACGCTTGTCGGCCCTGAAGGACTGGCGCGGTCCGAAGGCCGAGGAGTTGAAGCTCGACCCGGGCGTGCTCTGCCCCAACGCCGCGCTCGAAGCGATCGCCTGCGCCAACCCCGGCAATGCCGAGGATCTGAAGGCCCTTCCGGAATTGAAGGGCTGGTTCATCCGGGAGTTCGCCGACGAGATCATCGATGTCCTCGAACGACATTCGAGCAAGGCCGGTTCGGCGGAGGAAGACGGGAAGGACGAATCGAAGGCGGCCGGCCGGGGATCGAGACGGTCACGACGTCGCTCGGGACGAAGGTCGGCCGGTGGCAGCAGCGAAGAGAAGGCCTCGACCACGAAGAACCGGACACGGAATGCCACCCGAACCGCCAGCGGCGCCAGCAGCGCCAGGACGTCCGCGCGAACGAGTTCCGGAGGTGCGAAGTCCGGGACGCCTCCTGCGTCGGAGTCGCCGACACGCAGTGGCCGCCGGGCGAAAGCCGGCCGCTGAGGGAACTCGGAAACGACCCGGATACCCGATCCCACACGCACGGCCCTGACGAATCGCTCGACCGGGAGCCGGAAGGAGAAAGAAGGGAAACCGGGTGCCCGGACGTCGAATGCCCCCATCGGCCGTGGCCGGTGGAGGCATTCCTGGCGCCCGACCCCTCCATCCCGTCGCACCCATCGCGGGGGCAGCGGCCGGAGCGGGGAGAACTCGAGTCGGGTCGCTTCGAACCGATGCGACGATCCGGAAACCCGGGGAGTGAGCTCGGGTGGGGTGCAGTCTGGGGGAAAGCGCCTTCTGGGAGTCCCATTCCCCGGGATGGATGACTGGCCGGCTTGAACGAACGCGCCCGTGTTTTAACCGTCCAAGCCAGCCAGTTTCCAGATCGTTCTGCCCGCTTGTAAAGCACGGAGCGTGCCAAGTCTGAAATTCTTTTCGCGAGCCTTCCAACCCGTTGGAAAACCAGGGGAATCCGGAATCGACGATCCCGGAGGGCCCAGCCAGGATGTCTGCCAACCAGGGTTGCAGGGCGATTGACGGAAAGCCCTCGAGCCATCCCTGCCGACCTTTTTCCCTGAAAATCCGGCAGCTTCGGCGCGAGATGCCTCCCCAGGCGGCTGCCTCCGGAGTTGGCAATCAACCGTCCCGTGCTGCCCGACCGTCCCCCTCATACCCTGGACCCTGGATCGTGACCCTGGATCGGCCGGGGTCCTGGGTCGGCAGGGGAGACGAACCCGACATCTCGCGCGACCCGCGCGGTTCCACAGGACGGCTCACGAGATCACGTGACGTCACGGACTCACGAGGCCGCGTGACGTCGCGGTGCCAGGCATCGCGCCAGGCTGCACCCCGAGCGACACGATGGGATAGACTGCCGGCGTGTTCGCCGAGCGGCGTCAGCAATTGCTCGATTCCATGGGCCCCGGTGCCGTCGCGATCTTCGTCGGCAGCCGGCTCGTCATGCGTTCGGGCGACACCGAGTACCCCTTCCGACAGGACAGCGATTTCTGGTACCTGACGGGCTTCGACCACCCGGACGCGGTCGCCATCCTCTCGACCCGGGGCGAACCGACCTACACGCTCTTCGTCCAGCCGCGGGACCGGGCACTGGAAACCTGGACCGGCTATCGGCCCGGCGTCGAGGGCGCGGTCGCCGACCATGGTGCAGACGTCGCCCATCCACGCGAGAGCCTGCTCGAGAAGCTGCCGGAGCTGCTCCGCGGTGCCGAGCGGATCTACCACACCCTCGGCCGGGACGCGGAGATCGATGCCCGAATCATCTCGCTCCAGGAGGAGATCCGCCGGCAATCCCGGGGCGGCATCCTGCCCGCGGAAGCGATCATCGATCCCCGCCTCATCGTCCACGAGATGCGCCTCCACAAGTCCGCGGAGGAGATCGAGCTGATGCAACGAGCAGCGGACATCTCGCGTGAGGCCCACCAACGGGCGGCACGACTCGCCTGGCCGGGCCGGTTCGAGTACGAACTCGAAGCCGAGCTCGGCCGGGTCTTCCGGGCGCGGGGAGGAGCGGGACCCGCCTACGGCACGATCGTCGGCGGCGGCGCCAACGCGACGATCCTCCACTACATCCGGAACGACCAGCCCCTCGCAGCCGGCGAACTCGTCCTGATCGATGCCGGCGTCGAACTCGAAGGCTACGCCTCGGATGTCACCCGGACCTATCCCGTCGGCGGCCGATTCGAGGGGGCTGCACGCGATCTCTACGAGGTCGTGCTCGCCGCGCAGCTCGCGGCGATCGAAGCCTCTGCCCCGGGCAGGACCCTCCCCGACATCCATTCGGCCGCGCTCCGCCTGCTCGTCGAAGGGCTCGTTTCCCTGGGCATCCTGACGGGCCAGCCCGACGAACTCATCGAGAAGGAGGCCTATCGGCCCTACTACATGCACGGCACGAGCCATTGGCTCGGACTCGACGTCCATGACGTCGGCGCCTACGTGACGAAGACCGCCGCGGGGCGTGCCCGGAGCGCGGGGACGCAAGGCGGCGAGGGGAACGACAAGCTCCTCTCGCCCGAGACGGAGCCCCGTAGCCTGGGCCCGGGCATGGCCTTCACGATCGAGCCCGGACTCTACGTCGCACCCGACGATCCGAACGCGCCCGAGGCCTTCCGCGGTATCGGAATCCGGATCGAAGACGACATCGTCGTGACCGAAGACGGTATCCTCAATCTGAACCGCGAGATCCCGAAATCGATCGACGAGATCGAAGCCTGGGTGCGCGGGGACTGATGAAACACCCGACCGCCGGAAGCGGGTCCGCCGCCGGATTCCCGTCGGATGACCCGCGACCGCTGAAAGCCGAAGGAACGACTCCGAATGCCCGACATCGAATCGCTCTTGAAGGAAAAACGGACCTTCAAGCCCTCTCCCGAGTTCTCTCGCCAGGCGAACTGGAACAAGCGCACGACGAACGAGTATCGGAAGCTCGGAGCGAAGAATCCGACGCGGTTCTGGGCCAAGATGGCGCGCGAGAACGTCGAGTGGTTCACCCCGTGGAAGAAGGTCCTCGACTGGAAGCCTCCCTTCGCGAAATGGTTCGTCGGCGCGAAGACGAACGTTTCGTACAACTGTCTCGATCGCCATCTCGAGGGCGAGAACGCCTGGCGAAGGAACAAGGCGGCCATCATCTGGGAGGGGGAGCCGGGAGACAGCCGCGTCCTCACCTACGCGGAACTCCACAGGGAGGTCTGTCGCTTCGCCAACGTATTGAAGGCCCGGGGCGTGAAAAAGGGCGATCGGGTCTGTCTCTACATGCCGATGATCCCGGAACTGGCCATCGCGATGCTCGCCTGCTCACGTATCGGCGCGCCCCATTCGATCGTCTTCGGGGGCTTCTCGGCCGAAGCCCTGGCCGATCGCATCAACGACGCCCAGGCGAAGCTCGTCGTCACGGCGGATGGCGGTTACCGGAAAGGCACCGCCTTCGCGCTCAAGACGACCGTCGACGCGGCACTCGAGAAGACGCCCTGCGTCGAAACGACGATCGTCGTCAAGCGAACGGGAGAACCCGTCGCCTTCCGCTCGGGTCGGGATCTGTGGTGGCACGAAGTCATGGCGGACGCCTCGACCCGTTGTCCCGCCGCGAAACTCGACGCCGAACATCCGCTCTTCATCCTCTATACGAGCGGCACGACGGGAAATCCCAAGGGCATCCTGCACACGACCGGCGGCTATCTCACCCACGTGACGACGACATTCAAGGCGATCTTCGACATCAAGGACGAAGATGTCTACTGGTGTACCGCCGACATCGGCTGGATCACCGGCCATTCCTACGTCGTCTACGGTCCCCTGTCGAACGGCGCCACCACGGTCATGTACGAAGGCACGCCCACCCATCCCGGCCCCGATCGCTGGTGGTCGCTGATCGAGAAATGGGGCATTTCGATCTTCTACACGGCCCCCACGGCGATCCGCACCTTCATCCGGCTCGGCGACGAACTTCCGAAAGCCCACGATCTCTCGAGCCTGCGACTGCTCGGGACGGTCGGCGAACCGATCAATCCCGAGGCCTGGATGTGGTACCACCGGGTGATCGGTCGTCGCCGCTGTCCGATCGTGGATACCTGGTGGCAGACGGAGACGGGCGGAATCATGATCTCCGCGATTCCCGGGGCCGTCGAGACGAAACCCGGCTCGGCGACGCTTCCCTTTCCCGGTATCCACGCCGACATCTTCGATGAAGAAGGAAAAGCCGTGAAGGGCGAGGGGGGCGGTTTTCTCGTCGTGACCCATCCCTGGCCCGGAATGTTGCGCGGTATCTGGGGCGACAAGAAACGCTACAAGGAAACCTACTGGGGAAAGTACAAGGACACGTACTTCGCCGGCGATGGCGCCCATCGCGACAAGGCCGGCTATTTCTGGATCATGGGTCGGATCGACGACGTCATGAACATCTCGGGCCATCGGATCGGCACGATGGAGGTCGAAAGCGCCCTCGTCTCGTCTCCCGACGTCGCCGAAGCGGCGGTCGTCGGCCGCCCCGATGAAATCACGGGTACGGCCATCGTGGCCTTCGTCTCGCCGAAGGACACGGCGAAGCCCGGGCCGGATCTCGTCGATCGGCTGAAACGTCACGTCGCCCAGGAGATCGGCGCGATCGCGCGACCCGCAGAGATCCGCTTCACGAATGCCCTGCCCAAGACCCGCTCGGGGAAGATCATGCGGAGACTGCTCCGGGATATCGCGTCGGGCCGCGAGGTGGCCGGCGATACCAGCACACTCGAAGACTTCAGCGTGCTCGCTCGACTTCGCGAGAGCGAAGAGGACTGAAGGACACGAGGCCCGCGAGAAACGAGCGACCACCCCGAACAAGGAGATCCCTTCATGGCCCTCACCAAGACCCAGCAGGCCCACGCCGACGCCTATCTCCGCCGCTTCATGGCCGGCCTCAAACGGCGCAATCCGGGCCAGCCCGAATTCCATCAGGCCGTCCATGAATTCGCACGCGACATCGTTCCCTTCCTCGAGGACAAGAAGGACTACAAGGACGCCCACATCCTCGACCGCATGACCGAGCCCGATCGGGTGATCGTCTTTCGGGTCTGCTGGGTCGACGACGACAACAACGTCCGCGTCAACCGGGGCACGCGAGTGCAGTTCAACAATTCGATCGGCCCCTACAAGGGCGGACTCCGCTTCCACAAGAACGTGAACATCTCGATCCTGAAATTCCTGGGCTTCGAGCAGGTCTTCAAGAATTCGCTCACGACGCTTCCGATGGGCGGCGCCAAGGGCGGTGCGAATTTCAACCCCCACGGCAAGAGCGATCAGGAGGTCATGCGTTTCTGCCAGGCCTTCATGACCGAGCTCGTCCGCCACATCGGACCCGATACCGACATCCCGGCGGGCGACATCGGCGTCGGGGCACGAGAGGTCTCCTATCTGTTCGGACAATACAAGCGCCTCCGAAACGAGTTCACGGGCACGATGACGGGCAAGGGGCTCTCCTTCGGTGGCTCGCTCATCCGGACCGAGGCGACAGGCTATGGCTGTGTCTATTTCGCTCGGGAGATGCTCGCCACGCGCGGCGAGGAGATCCGGGGCAAGACCTGCCTGGTCTCCGGATCGGGCAATGTCGCGCACTACACGGCCGAGAAGCTCATCCAGCTCGGCGGCAAGGTCGTCACGATGTCGGATTCGAGTGGTTTCATCCATGACAAGGACGGCATCGACGAAGAGAAGCTCGCGTGGATCGGCGAGCTCAAGACGAAGCGACGTGGCCGGATCGCCGAATACGCCGAGAAATGGGGCGCCGACTATCACGAGGGCAAGCGGCCCTGGGGCGTGGCGGGCGACCTCGTCTTCCCGTGCGCGACCCAGAACGAACTCGAGGAGGAAGACGCGAAGACCCTGGTCGGAAATGGCTGCATGCTCGTCTCCGAGGGCGCCAACATGCCCTCGACGATCGAGGCGATCAACGTCTTCCTCGATCACAAGGTCCTCTTCGGCCCGGCCAAGGCAGCCAACGCGGGCGGCGTCGCCGTGAGCGGCCTCGAACAGTCCCAGAACGCGATGCGCCTTTCGTGGTCGCGCGAAGAGGTCGACGCCCAGCTCCTCGACATCATGCGCAAGATCCACCAGTCCTGCGTCGATCACGGCCGCGAGGGCGACTACGTCAACTACGTGAAGGGGGCGAACATCGCCGGCTTCATCAAGGTGGGCGATGCGATGCTGGCCTATGGCGTGCTGTAGCGGCACGTCATCGGAAGGAGAAACGAACAGGGGGGCGTCTCGTGATCCGGGATCCGTCGAACTCTCGGACGGGGAAGTCCGCTTGCGTCGACCCGTCGAGGAGGATGCCGAGGCGATCGCATCGGCCGTTCAGGCCTCGCTCAGCGGATTGGCGAGATGGATGCCCTGGGCGGTCGCGGACTACGACACGGAGATGGCACTCGCCTGGATCCGGAAGAAATCCGATCCGACGGAAGAAGGCTTCCTGATCCTCGGGCCGGACGACGAGATCGTCGGAACCTGTGGCCTCAATCGATTCGACGCGATGAACGCACGTGCCGAACTCGGCTATTGGTTGCGCGGCGATCGGACGGGAAGGGGCTTCGCGACGCGTGCGACCCGATTGGTCGCGAGATACGGGATCGAAGAACTCGGACTCCAACGGATCGAGATCATCATGTCGACCCGCAACGAGCCGAGTCGCCGCGTGGCGGAGCGGGTCGGCGCTCGACACGAGGGCGTGTTGCGGCGCCGGATCCGACTGCCGGACGGGCAGCACGACGGACACATGTACTCGATCGTCGCGACCGACGGGCTCCCGGGCCCTGCACGGAATCCTGCCTAGAAGGGGATCCGACGGGCCGCTCCATGTCGTGTGAGCGACGCGACGACGAGGCCACAGAGAAGGATCCCCATCACGAATAGACCGATCGGGCTCGACAGGGGCGCGGGGATCGGAATCGTGGAGATCGCGATCAGGTCCATCACCGTCTGATCGATCACGAGAAGGCGACCCTGGGCGTCGAAGACGATCCCACCGAAACCGAAGGACTGGTTCCCGGTCGCGATCGAAACGACCTGATCGGCCACGAAATCGCCGTCCGCATCCGGAAGCCAGAGCAATTTCGCCTGGCCGCCTTCGAAAACCGACGCGTAGACGCCTGCAGGCATCGCACCCGATCCATCGTGGATCGCCAATCTGCCCCCGATTCCGGAGAGAGTCGCGTAGGTCCCCACTACGGTATCGCCCGAAACGTGGAAGATCCCGGGATTCCCCAGGGCATCGGCGCCGATGAAGTAGTAGGTGCCGTCCGACAGGAAGACGAGATCGTCCGCCTGCTGGATGTTCAGGGAAGTCGTCGAGAGGATGTTCCCATCCCAGACATGGACCATGCCCGACGGCGGGACACCGGTCGAGCTGCAGCCCCTGTCCGCAAGGTAGAGATTCCCGGAGATCGGGTCCCGGTCCATGCCGACCGTGTCGTAGAGACCGCCACTCGCAATGGACACGATCGCGCCCGTTTGCAGATCGAGCTGGAGGAGCCGCCCGTCGTCGTCACTGGCGTCGCAGGGGATATAGCTGCCGCCATCGAGAATGAACATCGAGCCCGGATCCCCCGGAATCGAACGGATGCTGCCCAGCAGCCGATCGGGCGGGGGATATTGCGCCGCCGTCGAGAGGATCGAGTCGACGCCGTCGGGCGCGACCGAGAGAATCCGGTGGTTGGCAGCGGGATGGATTGCGTCGCGGGTCCCGAGGACCAGATTCCCGTTCGCATCGAAAGCGCCGAGGAAGGACTGGAAGGAGTAGGCGTTCGTGAGCGGGGAAACGAACGCCGTCTGGTAGCCTGCCGCCGGAGTCACGTCGGCCCGGCCCGATCTCGGAGCCGCCAGCAGGAAGACGGCCAGGAAGAGCAGGATCTTCGATGCCGCGTGCACCCGCTTCCGGCATACGAGGCGTCCGCAGCGGCGCTCCGAGGTGGCAAGAGAGGGATCAGGGATCGGATGAGGCGACACGACTCTTCTCCAGGGGCGCGCTCGAGCCGGATGCGCCGGTCGAGGGCTCATCCGATCTTCGCTGGAATCCCGGAGGGGCGGTATCGCTCGAACGGGTGATGCCGGACATTCTTCGACCGGAACGATGGGCGATTCGCGCTGGGCCTCAGATCCGGCGCGGGTGGTCCCTGGACCGAAGGTCCGCCGCCCGAGGCCCGATCGGGATCCCCACCGCGGCTTCGCCGCGGGTCGCGTCGCTCGCTCGCCGCCCCGTCCGCCATTCTCCCGACGCTCGGCGGGAGACATGGATCACGCCTCCGAGGGGAGGCATCTCGGCTTCGAGGGTCTGCCCGGCCACGAGTTCGAGGAGCGTTCGAACGACACCCTTGTGGGCAACGACGAGGGCCGATCGGGCTCCCGTCGCACGCAGGCGCTCGAGTCCGCGTGCGATCCGGCGGCGGAAATCGGCCCGCGACTCGCCCTCCGGAAATTCGAAAGCGGGTTTCTTCGCCTGCCAGTCGGCGAAGAGTTCGGGGTCCACGGTCGCGATCTCTTCGCGGGTCAATCCCTCCCAGCGACCGAAATCGATCTCCCGGAAATCGAACTCGATCCGCACGGGCCATCCGGGCGCGATCAGACGGGCGGATTCCCAGGCGCGGCAGAGCGTACTCGACCAGACCGTTTCGAAGGTCTCGCCGGGAATCCGGGCCCGGGCCTCGAGCGCCTGGCGCCGACCGAGGTCCGAGAGGGGAACGTCCGTCACGCCGTGATAGCGGATGCTCGATTGCCCTTCGGTTTCCCCATGGCGGACGAGAATGAGACGACTGAGACGATCCGGCATGCCGGAAGCGTCGCCTCCACCCGCTGTGCCGTCAACGGTCCGACAATCGGGATGAACCGATTCCCGGCCCGCGAGCCGGGGACGAATCACATCCGATAGAATCGTCCGCGTGGGTAGAGCGCCAGGTACAGCGACGGCAGGGCACGACGAGAACGTGCCGGGAGAAGAACGGGGAGAGAAGCGGGAACTCCTGCCGATCTCGCTCCCCATCCAGGCCCCGCTCGAGGGTCGGCTCGTCCGTCGCTACAAGCGCTTCCTCGCAGACATCCGGCTTCCCGATGGCCGGGAGGTCACCGTCCATTGCCCCAATCCGGGCAGCATGCTCGGGACCTGCGACCCGGGATCGCCGGTTCGCTGCTCGACGAGCGACGATCCGAAACGGAAACTGCGACATACGCTCGAGATGATTCGCGTCGGTCGCTGCTGGGTGGGGCTCCATGCTGCGAAGGCCAACGCCGTCGTG
>DRKE01000397.1 GCA_011051925.1 Deltaproteobacteria bacterium | reverse complement strand
GCTGGATCTCGCGCCATTCGAACGAGTGGTCCGATCCCGGCAGCGTGTCGGTCTTCCGCTCCGCCCTCGAGCAGGCCCGCGCTTCACGCCATGCCGACAGGGCATCCATCAATGCGTCTTCGAGCCGGATCATGGTCATCGGGAGGTGAACGCCATCCTTCCCCGCTTCTGCGCCTTCCCGGATCGGCAGGTCGAAGGCGGTTGCCCTCGCTCTATCGGCCGATCCGCGCGAGCAACCGATCGGGGATTGCCGGGACGCGGCGCTGGGGGGAAGGCCGGAAGCGGGTGTCCGGGGCGACCTGGTCGCCGCGGGATCGGGAGCCGGCCCTGCGGCCGGGCACGCTCGCCGCTTCGACGGATCGATGGATCAATCCGCCGGAAATCCGTGCCGCGACAACGCCGCGCGAAGGGGGGATCCGGCATCCTCGAGCAGCGAACGGAGCAGACGCACGGCGGGTCGTTCCCAGCGTGCTTCGGGAACGGCGAAATCGTATCGCTCGGGCCGCAGCGCAACGAACCGGAGTCCCGCCTCGCGCGCCACGCTCTCGATCGTGACGCCCCAGTCGGCTCGTCCCTGGGCGACCGCAGCCGCCACCGCATAGTGGGAGCGCGGTTCGTAGGCATAGCCGGGAGGTCGGCGATCACCGAGCAGGCGATCGATCAGGATGCGCGTACCCGCGCCCCGATTGCGATTCACCATGCGAACGGAGGGGTCCTCGAGCAGCGCCTCGATCGACCGCGATTCCTCCGCCCGCGTCACGACACCCTGCATCCGCCGGTAGCCCCGGACGAGCTTCAGGCCGGGCGTGAGGAAGGACTCGTTGTAGCGATCGGTCTCGGGGTCGAGAAGATGGATCGGCGCGAGGTCGCACTCCCCACGTTTCGCGGCCTCGAGTCCGCCGAGGCTGCCGACCGCGAGCAGCTTGACCCGCATGCCCCGGCGTGAAAGCGCGCTCGCGATGAGATCGAGCCCGGCGCAATGGCTGCCGATCACCACGAGATCGGCCACGGGCACGTCGCGACCGATCAGGGTCACCTCGACCGGGGTCCCCGCCAGGGCGAGTTCCGTGTTGCGATCGAGCCGGACGAATCCGTCGGCCCGACTGAAGCTCGTGACGCTCCCGCTGCCCTTCCCCATCGGATAGGCCGACAGCCGACCGTCTTCGGCCTCGACGAGTCCGACCAGCAGGTACTCGAGCCGACCCCGCTCGCTCCGCGTCTTGATCGCGAGCCGCGCCGACCGGGATTCCCGGGCTTCCCGCGGTAGACCGGCGAGATCACGCAGCAGTCCGGCCACGAATTCGTGGAAGGTGAAGATCGCCGACGTCGGGAATCCGGGCAGGATCACGACCGGCTTCTCCCCGGCCGCGGCCAGGCAGATCGGCTTTCCCGGCTTCAGGGCGACGCCATGAACGAGGATTCCGGGCTCGAGTTCCCGCACGACGGTGGCATTCAGATCGCCTTCGCCCTTCGAGGTCCCCCCCGAAAGCAGCACGAGATCCGACGTCTCGAGCGCCCGACCGAGCGCCTTGCGAAGCGCGTCCACGTCGTCGCGAATCGCCCCGTGGAAGCTCGGGTCCCCCCCCAGCTCCCGAACGGCATCGGCGAGGATCCTTCCATTGCTGTCGAAGACGAGCCCCGGGCGCATCTCCTCTCCCGGCTGCACGATCTCGTCCCCGGTCGAGAGGATCGCGACCCTGGGCCGCTTCACGACCGCCACGCGGTCGCATCCGATCGCCGCCAACACGCCGGTCTCCCGGGAAGTCAGTCTCGTCCCCGCAAAAAGGACGGTTTCGCCCCGCCCCATGTCGGTTCCGGCAAAGCTGACGGCCGCCCCCGGAACGCGAGGCGCGCGGACCAGGACGAACCGGGCGTCCTCCGGATCGGCGTCCGTGATCTCGATCGGTGCGACGGCATCGGCACCGCGCGGAAGCATGCCTCCGGTCGCGATCGTCGTCGCGGTGCCCGCCTCGACCTCGACCTTCGGCTCGATCCCCGTCGCGAGGATCTCGTCGTTCAGTCGCAGACGGACGGGCTCCTCTTCGGTGGCACCGAAGGTATCTTCCGCCCGAACCGCGAAGCCGTCCATGTTCGAGCGGTCGAAGCCCGGAACGTCGACGGTGGCTCGTACGTCTTCGGCGAGTACGCGACCGAGCGCGGCTTCGAGCGCGATCGTCTCCGGCCCGAGCCTCTCTCCCCGGACGACGCTTCGCCAACGCCGTTCGGCTTCGTCACGATCGAGGACTTCGAGAAATTGTGTCTGCTTCACGATCGGCCCGCGTTCCCTTCCGCTTCGTCCTCGTCATAGAGAAGGACTTCGACGATTTCGCCTTCGGCCATGCCCTCGAGCTCTCGCGGAACGACGACGGCCCCCGCGGCCCGAACGGTCGAGGAAAGGATCGAAGCACCCGACGTCGCGAGGGGAATCGCGCGGCCTTCCTCGATGGCGACCCGGACGTAGTCCGTCCGTCCGACCTCGGAGCTGATCTTGCGGGCAAGGGGAACGGATCTCCGCCGATGGGGCCAACGCCGGGAGCGCCCGCCCAGCGCGCGAATCGAGGGACCTGCGAAGAACTCGTAGGCCGCCAGACAACTCACGGGATTGCCCGGAAGCAGGAAGACCAGGCGCCCGCCGATCCGTCCGATGCCGGTCGGACTCGAGGGTCTCATCGAGATCCCGTGATAGGCGAGTTCGCCCAGCTCCGAGAGGATCCGTGGCGCATGGTCTTCCTGGCCGACGGAGGTCCCCCCGGAGACCAGGACGACGTCGGCGGCCGCCTCCGCCATCGCGGTGCGGATCACTTCGGGGTCGTCGGGCAGGATCTCGAAGGGCAGGAGCGTGCCGCCGTCGCGCGCCACCAACGCGCGCAGGACGACTGAATTGCTGTCGACGATCCGCGCGCCGCTCGGCTTCTCGCCGGCCGGAAGGAGTTCATCCCCCGTCACGACGAGTTTCACCCGCGGCCGGCGCACGCACGAGACCACGGCCCGACCGATCGAGGAAAGCAGTCCCGCATCCTGGGGTCGGAGCCTCCGTCCGGCGGAAAGAACGGATTCGCCTCGACCGATGTCTTCCCCGATGGCGCCGACGTTCTTCCGGGGTGCGACGGCTTCGGCGATCGAGACGATGCCCTCGGCCTCTTCGCAGACCTCGGCCTTCACGACCGCATCGGCACCATCGGGAATCGGCGCGCCAGTCATGATCCGCACGGCCTCGCCCCGCTCGAGGCTTCCCCGATAGGGCCGGCCGGGAAGCGACAGTCCGACGACCTTCAGGCGGATCGGGTCGTAGGGCGATGCGCCGAAACTCTCCTCGCCGCGGATCGCGTAGCCGTCCATCGCGGAGCGCGCGAAACCCGGGACATCGACCTCGGAAACGACGCTCTCCGCGAGAACCCGCCCGACACATTCGAGGAGCGGAACCCGAACCGCGTCGAGGGACTTCGAATGCTCGGCGAGATAACCCAGGACGACCTCGACATCGACCCGCTTCGCGAATCCGCGCATCCGTACGTCGTCGTTCACCACCCCTCCATTTCGCGTTCCGTTCCCGATCGTCCGGCACGACCGGCCGGGCCGGCCTCCGATCCGCCCAGCGGCCCCAGAACCCGAGACGGGCAGGAGGTCGCCCCCCTGCCCGTCAAACGGATCCGCGTCGTTCCTTCGAACGTCGAGCAGAGCCCTCGGAACGTCCTGCCCGAAACGATCCGCTCAGC
>DRKE01000396.1 GCA_011051925.1 Deltaproteobacteria bacterium | reverse complement strand
CCTGACCCTGGCACGGCCGCAGGTCATCTTCCGCGCTAGATCCGGATCCATCTCCACGCCCCCGACCGGAAGCGCAGGAACAGATACCCCGCCAGCATCACGATGGCGCCCAGGCCGCCCAGCCAGGCGCCCGTGAGTCCCCAGCCCATCGGAAAGGCCAGGAGATAGGCGAGAGGAAGAAAGACGAACCACGAGAGCAGGCATCGGACGAGGAAGGGCCGCCGGGTGTCGCCCGCGCCGCGAAGGGCGCCGTCGGTCACGATCGCGATCGCATCGAAGAACTGGTAGAAGGCGCCGACGACGAGGAGCGGGCCGCCCAGGCGGAGCACGTCGGGATCCCTGGAAAAGATGCCGAGGAGCCGATCCGGGACGACCACGAAGAGTGTCGCGATGATCCCTGCCAGGATGCCGCCCAGGATCATCGACGAGCGGAAGCTCCGACCCACGACCTCGAGCTGGCCCGCACCGATATAGCGGCCGACGAGGGTCGTCGTCGCGATCGAGATCCCGACGGCCTGCATGAAGGACAGGCTCAGCAGCTGGATGAAGGCCTGGCTGGCCGCCATCGGCGCGTCGCCCATGCGCGCGACCAGGGTCGTGAAGACGGCGAAGGCGAGCATCTCGATCACCCATTGGCCCCCGATCGGGATGCCGGTCCGCCACAGGCGCTTGATCTCCGCGAGGTCCGGCGGATGGAAGCGGGTATGGAACCGGCGTGTGATGAAGGGGCGCAGGAAGATCGTGGCGATCGCCGCGAAATAGATCCATTCCGAGATCGAGGTGGCGATGCCCGCGCCGACGACACCGAGACGTGGCATGCCGAACCAGCCGTAGACGAGTCCCAGATCGAGAAAGAGATTCGCGACATTCGCGACGAGGGTCGCGAAGAGGGGTGTCCGCGTGTCGCCCACCCCTCGGAAGAACGAGGAGAGGGATGACGCGGCCGTGATGCCCATGATGCCGAAGGCGCGGGCGCGCATGTAGCCCGTGGCGAGCGGAGCGATGTGTTCGCTGGGGGCGAGAAAGGCGACGAATCCCTCCGCCGCGACGAAGATGGCGAGGGCGGCCAGACCCGCCAGGGGCACGACCGATGCGAGGCCCTGCCACGACCAGGTGCCGCAGCGATCCGCTCGCCCCGCGCCGTGATGTTGGGCGACGAAGGTCTGCACGCCGGCCGACGTGCCGACGAAGAAGCACGTGATCGTCCAGACCCACATGCCGCCGAGTCCGACGGCGCCGAGTTCTGCCGCCCCGAGCCGGCCCACGATCGCCGAATCGACGACACCCATCGCCGTCACCATGATCTGGGTCGCGACGAGCGGAGCCGCCAGGATCGCGACCTCGCGCATGCCCCCGCGTGCATCCCCGGGCACGAGGGACGGCTGGAGGGGGCCGTCCCCGCTGCCGAGGTTCCGCTCGGTGTTCTCGTCGTCCAGGCTGCTCATCGCACGTCCTCATGCTCCCGATCGGTCGGGAGCCCGCCGCTTTCCCGCGCCGGATCCCGGGAAGCGGACCCGATCGGGGCAGGGCGCAATTCGAAAGACCGGGGCCGCAGTCGCTTTCGCGTCTGCGGCCCCTGGTTTTCAACACGTGGTGACGAGTGCTGGATTCATGGACAGACGCGGATTCTCTCCCGCTCGACGGTCATCGCGTTCGGCATCTTCCGGGCCATCCCATCGGCCCTCTTCGGGCGGATGTCTCGACCCGGGCGGGGCCGGATCGAGCGGAACTTCCTGTCCGGTGTGGGACCGGGGAGGCTACCCGGTGTGCGACCGGGGGTGCCGGGGAACACGATCGTCGCGAGCGCGGGATTCGTCGGGAAACGGTCTATCATCTGAGGAACTCCGTCGCGCGTTGTTACCATGCCGACCGATCACTGGCAATCCCCGCAGATCCGGGGCCGACACGCGAACGCGCCGACGGGCCGGCCTTCTTCGACCTCGTCGGAAATCCACGGCGAGTCCAAAGACAGGCCAGGGGGAGGAAGAGCGGGATGCGACCGTCCAGACGATCCCGGAAGCTCCGATCGGATTGCGGCGCGTCCTGCGCGTCCGACGAGTACTCGCGGAGGGATCGCCTCGTCGTCCTGATCCGGGTGGCTGCCTTCCCCGCCGCTGTCCTCGTCCTCGTCCTCGCCCTCGTCTCGGCGGGCTGTCGCTCGACACCGATCCGCGAGATTCGTGGAGCACGACATTATGCCGAGGGGACGCGGGCGCTCGAAGCGTCCGAGCCGGCGCGAGCCGTCGAGGAGCTCGAGCGGGCCGCCGCCCTCGTTCCCGAAGCATCGGAGATCCAGAACCATCTGGGGCTCGCCTACTGGGCCGGAGGGCGCCCGGAAAGGGCCCGGCTGGCTTTCGAACGAGCCCTCGAGCTCGACTGCGGAAACGACGCCGCGCGGGTGAACCTGGCCAACCTGCGACGGAGCATCCGCCTTTCGGCGAAGGTCGGGCTCGACGACGGGACGTTCGGCAAGGCCGGCGTCCGGGATCCCGGATCGGCGGCGGATCGCGATGGGGGTGGACAAGATGGCGGGC
Source organism: Deltaproteobacteria bacterium (assembly GCA_011051925.1). Lineage (GTDB taxonomy): Bacteria > Myxococcota_A > UBA9160 > UBA9160 > UBA4427 > UBA4427. The sequence continues at coordinate 9,603 of DRKE01000396.1, read as the reverse complement.
GATGATCGGAAACTCACCTACAGCGAACGGGATCGCTTGCGGCGGGAGGGCGGCAGGTCGGGGGGGCGCCCCCCCAGCCGTTGGGAGCAGGAGAAGGAAGAAAAACGCTCGCGCGAAGCCCTGCAGGTCGCCAACGCGCTCTTCACGGACGAGAAGGGGGGACAGGAGGGCAAGGCCCTGGCCGATGCCGTTCGGGCTGCGCACGGAACATCCGATCTGGCTGCTGCCTGTCGCGCCTACCTCGAGAAGGTGGGGCCGCCTTCGAGCATCGAACTCGCCTCGATCTTTCTCGATGCGGGGGACAAGGAAGCGAGCATCGCCGTTCTGGACGAGCTGCTCCGGCAGAAGGCGGGCGGGGATCTCGAACTCGCCGGGGGGTTGCTCCGTCAGATCCGGATCCTGTCCGAGGATTTCGACGATGAGCTCGCCTCGCGTGCCGAGGAACTGCTCGAATGAAGGGTCGGTGGGACGGGATCGGCGTTCCACCCTCCCTTTCTTCGCTCCTTTCGCCCCCTCGCTCCCCCGCGTTCCGATCCCCGGGGTCGGGGGCCGCTTCCGGGTTCGGGCCGGAATGTCCTCGACGGGAGTGATACCCTCCCTCCATGTCGCACGAAGTCGAGATGAAGGCGCTCGCGAGCTATCTCGAGCAGAACAATCTCAAGCACACGAAGCAGCGTGAGCTGATCCTCTCCGCCTTTCTCGAGGCGAAACGGCACATCACGAGCGAAGACCTCTATCAGGCCGTGCGCCAACAGCATCCGAATATCGGCTACACGACCGTCTACCGTACGATGAAGCTTCTCGTCGAAGCCGGACTGGCGACCGAGCGACGTTTCGACGACGGCATCACGCGCTACGAGGTCGAGCAGGAACATCACGATCATCTCGTCTGCATCAAATGTGGCCGGATCCAGGAATTCGAATGCGAGATGATCGAGAAGACCCAGAACGAGATCGCCGAGCGTCACGAGTTCCTGGTCCTGCGCCATCGCCACGAACTCTACGGGCATTGCCGCGATTGCCGCGAGGATTGATCGGCGCTAGTTCGTCGATGCGTCGGGATCCGAGCTCGCGGGACGCCCGGGATGGACCGGCAGATCCCCCGGCACCTGCTCGGCCAACGTGCGCGCTCCCCGATCCTTCTCTGAAAGCAGGGGCTCGTCGATCGTCCAATCGATCCCGAGCGCCGGGTCGTTCCAGGCGATCGTCAGTTCGCTGGTCGGATCGTAGAAATCCGTGCATTTGTATTGCAGGTCGGCGGAATCGCTGAGGACGCAGAAGCCGTGGGCGAAGCCTTCGGGAATCCAGAGCTGCCGGAAGTTCTCGGCCGAGAGCCGGACCGCGACGTGTCGGCCGAAGCGCGGTGAGCCGCGTCGGATGTCGACCGCGACGTCGAGGATCTCGCCGATCGTGGCACGGACGAGCTTGCCCTGGGGACGCGCGATCTGGGCGTGCAGGCCGCGCAGGGTGCCGCGCTGGGAGCGGCTGTGGTTGTCCTGGACGAAGCGGACGTCGAGACCGGCCTCGGCATATTTCCCGGCATGCCAGGTCTCGAGGAAGAAGCCCCGGTCATCGCGGTGGACGTCGGGTTCGATCAGCAGGACTTCGGGCAGCTCGGTCGGGGTGATCTTCAAGGCGCCGGTCTCCTCGCCCGGATCATGCCATGGATCGGTCCGCTCGACCCGGTCTCGGGGCGTCGTCGGGATCGGGAATGGACGGGGGAGCTCGCTTCTGGCCTGGCTGTCCCGGGTTCCTTGCGGCTCAGCCGCAGAGCCGGGTGACGGGGGTATCCCGGAAACTGCCGGAAAGCCGGACGCGTCCGGAATTGAGCATGTAGGCCACCGTCGCGAGGACTTCCTGCTCGCTCTCGCTGACCTCGCTGACCGCCTCGATCAATTCGAGCAGGGTGACGGCTCGGGGCTCGGCCGGCGAGTTCGCGTCGATCTCGTGCACCATCGGGAAATGATCGATCGGTACTGCAATGCTTGCCTGTCCCATCGCCGTTCGTCCTCCTGGCCTCTGGCTCGGCCTTCCCGGTCTTCGGGATCGTTTCCGCGGGGCCCGCGTGCTCTTTCCGGATCGGCCTGTTCGGGTTGGAATGAATGCATTCGGCGTGCCCAATCCGAAGACCTGCAGGTTCGACGCAACTTCGCACGCGTCGGTTCCGGAATGTGCGCGAGCGCACGCCAGGGCGGTTTCAGCCCTCCGTTTCCGCGGGTCCCCCTGCGGCGGGTTCTCCATTTCCCGGCGGGTGACGAGATTTCGTCACCCCGCGTTCGAAATGCGTCACCCCGAACACGCGCCAGGGGCGGTTCGAGACAGCCGGGGACAGGCTGCGGGGCCTACCAGGTCGGTCTCAGCTGGAGGGCTTCGGCGATCGCTTCGTGATCGGTGGAATCGGCTTCCGCCAGGTCTGCGATGGTGCGTGCGACCCGCAGAAGACGTCGTGTCGAACGCGCGGAGAGACGAAGCCCCTCGACGGCCCGTCCCAACAGCGAGAGGGCCTTCGGCGTCGCACGGACGAGTTCTTCGAGCTGTGCATCCGGGATCGCCGCATTCAGGCTGCCCCGGCCCCCGCGTCGCCGTTGACGCTCGCGGGCCCGGGCGACGCGGTTCCGGACGATCTCGCTGGTCGGGCCGTCGTCGGGCGCGCGAAGGACGGACCAGGGGACCTCTCCGACCGTGACGCCCAGGTCGATCCGATCGAGCAGGGGACCCGAGATCCGTCGCCGGTAGCGCGCGAGGGTGGCATCGTCGCAGCGACAGTCGCGCCCGGGCGTCCCATGGAAACCGCAGGGGCAGGGATTCGCGGCGGCGACCAGCTGGAAGCGGGCGGGCAGCTCGCAGCGAAGGTTCGCGCGGGCGATCCGGACGACGCCCTGTTCGATCACTTCGCGGAGGGATTCGAGGCAGCGGCGGTCGAATTCCGGGAGTTCGTCGAGAAAGAGCACACCGTGGTGGGCCAGCGAGACCTCGCCCGGCCGGATCGGATGGCCGCCCCCGAGCAGCCCCGCAGCGCTCGCGCTGTGGTGGGGCGCGCGAAAGGGCGGCGCGTCGGACATCGGCGCCTCCGGCGCCACCGCCCCCGACGCGTCGAGGACACAGAAGGCCTCGAGTCGCGCCTCGCCGCGCAGGGGCGGCAGGAGACCCGGAAGGCGGCGCGCGAGCAGGGTCTTCCCCGTACCGGGCGGGCCCGTCAGGAGGAGGCCATGGCCGCCGGCCGCCGCGATCTCGAGTGCGCGTTTGGCGAGGGGCTGGCCCCGGATCTCCGAGAGACAGGGGCCGGGTACCTCCTCGATCGGCGCAGGGTCGTCCGGCGACTCGTCTGCCGGGGCGAGCTTCTCTTCCCCGAGCAGATGGGCGACGACGGTCTTCAGGTCCGGTGCGCCGAGGATCCGGATGCCCGGCGCGTGTCTCGCGCGGCGCAGGCTGGTCCAGGGGATGATCGCCTCCCGGGCACCCGCATCGCGCATGGCGAGAACGGCGGCCAGGGTACCCCGGGTCCCGCGCAGGCGTCCGTCGAGGGCGAGTTCACCGAAGAACGCACGGCCCGCGAGCCGGTCCGGTCCGATCAGGCCCGCAGCGCCGAGAATCCCGATCGCCATGGGCAGGTCGAGCCCGGCACCGCTCTTGCGAAGTTCCGCGGGCGCCAGATTGACGGTTGCCCGGCGGTCGGGAAAGGTCCACCCGGCGCTGGCGATCGCGCCCCGGATCCGCGACACACTCTCGCGTACGGCCGCCTCGGGCAGGCCGACGACGTCGACCCGGGGCAACTGGGAAGAAAGGCGGACCTCGACCTCGATCGCGACTCCGGACACGCCCACGAGGGCGGCGCTCCACACACAGGTCATCGTGGCACTCGCCGGGACCGGGTAAGCTGGGGCGGCCGGGGGGTGGATCCGGGCGCATCCCTGCGCGTGTCATGGGCAGGGGTTCCGATGCCAGCCCGGCGACGAACCGGAAACGGAACCGGAAACGAAAAGGGAGGCAGAACCCTCAGGGTCGGGTCCTGCCTCCGACTTTCGAAAAGCCCCGCGAGGAGCGGGCCTATGTCGGGGAAGTGTCGGCCAGTGACCGGATGTGTCAAATATTCTGCATTCGAAACGCAGATCGTCCGAGGAGGGAGCCCCTCGGGTCGCGGGGCGCGATCCCGGTCCGTCTGCGGCTCTCCGTCCGCCGCAATCGTGGCCTGGCTGCTTTCGGGCATCCTCGTCCTGGTCGGCTGTTCCCACGCCCCGACCGCACCGCCCCATCCGCGGGTCGCCGGCCTGGGAGACGCTTTCTCGGCCCGGCTCGCGAGGGCACATCTGGATGTCCTGGCCGGTCTGGGCCCCCGCCTGCCGGACTCCCGGGCCGACATCGCTGCCCGGGCCTACCTGGATCGGGAGTTCCGGCTGGCGGGGGCTGAAACCACCTCCTGGCGGGCGGGCGAGTGGCGACATCCGGTGGCGACGCTCGCCGGAAGATCCTCGGATGGAATCCTGCTGGTCGCCGCCTATCCGGTCCTCGAAGCCGACGGCTGGATCGATGACTCCGGGGTGGCTCTTCTTCTCGAGCTGGCGCGCGTCTTCGGAAGGAAATCCCTGCCCTACACGCTGGAGTTCGCGCTGGCCGAGACCCGTCCCTCGCCTGCCTCCTCCGATCCGGGGGGGACCCGTCCCTCGCGACCGCGGACGCAAGATATATGGGAACCTGTTCGCTCTTTCTCGGAGGCCCGGGCCCGGGTGGGCACGGCGGGCCGGAGCCTGGCCGGGGCGGCTGGAGCCCGGAAATCGATGGATCGACTGCGGGCCGTCATCGTCTTCGACTGGACGGCCCATGCCGGGCTCCGCATCGCACGGGATCTGCAATCCCAGCCCGTGTTCCGGCAGATCTTCTGGGATGCAGCGGCCGATCTCGGACAGACGGCGATCTTTCCGCCCGACGGCCGGTGGGCTTCTCCCGAGAGCCTTCATCTCGGCTTCCTGGAACGCTCGATGGACCGCGTGCTCGCCCTCGTGGACGCGGCGGCCGGCGCGAATCCATCGGTCGAGCGCCCCCCGGCCGGGATTTCGAATGAGATCCTCGATGCGATGGGGCGGGTGACCGTCGAGTCGCTGAACCGGCTGATGCGGCGCTTCCAGAAGGTGGATGCGTTCTCGAACGGGGGTGCGCTGCGCTGAGCCGGATGCCAGGCGGGGGCTGCTCTTCCCCGTGCTCGGCCCAGGCGGCTCCCGAGCCGCCCCGGGAAGATTCAGGGAAAGCGATCGGAAATCCTGCATCTGCCTGATTTTTCACGGGGTTTTCGTTGCGATGAACGTCTGTTCACGCTATCTTCCGCGCTCCGGAACTCCGGGAGAAGGCCATCCCGAGTCCGGATTTTTGTTTTCCGACCACGGATCTGCCGTCGCGAATGCGTCCGACCTTCGAGGCGATGGGCCGGGCGGAATCGAGGCTGAGCGGGCCCGGAGGGGTGTCGGTAACGATGTCGGTGTCGGTGTCGGTGTCGGTGTCGGTGTCGATGAGGGTGTGGCCCGATGTGTACGTTGATCGTCCTGCATCGTTGTATTCCCGGCAAGCCCCTCGTCGTCGCCGCGAATCGGGACGAATTCCTCGACCGGCCGGCAGAGGGGCCGGCGCTTCGGAGGCTGGGTCGGGGTCGGATCCTGGCGCCCCTCGATCTCGAAGCCGGGGGAACCTGGTTGGGGTTGAATGCGCGGGGCGTTTTCGCGGGGCTCACGAATCTCCGACCCGTCGAGGATCTCGCGCCCGACGCCTTCGCCGTTCCGGAAGGCGGCGTCAGGGGATCGGCGGATCGGAACGGAGCGCCTGGCCGAGGGGCGCGGCGGTCGCGAGGGGAGGTCGTGATGGCCGCTCTCGAAGCGGGAAGCGCGGCCCAGGCGATCCGCTCGATGTCGGATCTGGAGGAGGAGGCCTACGAGCCCTTCCAGCTCCTCGTGGCGGATGGCCACGAAGCCTGGTTGACGGTCTATCGCGGAAGGGCGCATGTCCATCCGCTCGAAGCGGGTCTCCACGTCGTCGGGAACGTGGAGGATGAACGCATTGCAGCGGTCCTCGGAACCGCTGGAGCGGGTCGTGCAACGCAGGAGGAACCCAGGGCACGAAAACTGGCGCGCATCCGAGGGCGCGTCGAGAAACTGATGACGGAACCGGACGGGGATCTCTTCGAGGGACTGGCCCGGGTCTGTCGTGAACATGTCGAGAATCCGGACGGCGATCCCGACCCGGATCCCGGAACCGGAAGGCGGGCAGACCGCAGTCCGCTCGAATCGACATGTGTCCATGTGGCGAATCGCTACGGAACCCGGAGTTCGCTCCTCCTGGAACTCTCCCTGGAATCCGCCGCGAATCGTCTCTGGACGACGGATGGGCCGCCGTGTGAGCGGCCTTTCGAGAATCGATCGTCCCTGCTCGAGGAGCTCGGCGTGAGGTTGAGCAACCGGGCAGGGCCCGAAACGATGTGAGGAAGATGCGTTGAGAAGAATTGGCAGCAACATTCGCAAGAAGAACTCCGAGGAACGGTCCCACCGGCTGACGAAGAACATCATCGAATACTCGGAGACCGAAGCCCCCAAGAACCAGTATCCGCGTCGGATCGTTTCGCCTCCCCGCGCGTCGAGCTGTTGTACCGACGAGAGTCGGATCAACGTGGGATCCGTCCGCGAGGTCGATGGATTCAAGTTCTGCTACCGCGTATGCCAGGAATGCGGGCATGCGGTGAAGTATTTCTACCCGTCGAACGAGACGACGAGTCCCGCCTTGAAGGCGTACCGCGAACGACAGAAATACATGCTTCAGTAGTCGATCCGGATTCGGGCATTTCCAGGGAGCCCTGGGAGGAGGCGGTCGGTGATCTGGCCGCCTCTTCCATTTCCGGATCCGTCTTCGAGAACGCTTCGCGAGGCATAGCCGATGAATAGCCTGGCCGATGCGGCAGCCTATCTCGAGGGTCTCATCAATCATGAGCGGCGCCCGGGATTCTCCTATGCGCGCCTGGATCTCGAGCCGATCCGCGCCCTGCTCGACCGGCTCGGCAACCCCCAGGACCGGCTCTCGGTCATCCATGTGGCCGGTTCCAAGGGCAAGGGATCGACCTGCCTGTTCGCCGAAGCGATTCTCGGCCAACTCGGCGAGCGCGTCGGCACGTTCACGTCTCCCCATCTCGAGAGTTGGGTCGAGCGTTTCCGGGTGGGGGGCCGACCCGTCGAAGCGGTCCGCCTCGTCGAGGCGATCCGACGACTTCGTCCCCTCGTCGACGAGGCGTGCGCGGGCCCCGCTGAACGTCGCCCGAGCTTCTTCGATGCGACGACCGCGGCGGCCTTCCTGCTCTTCGAGACCGCAGGGGTCGATCGTGCGCTCATCGAGGTCGGGCTCGGAGGGCGACTCGATTCGACCAACGTGGTCTCGCCGGCCGTCACCTGCATCACGAGCATCGAACTCGAGCATACGGCCATTCTGGGCGAGACCGAAGGCGAGATCGCCCGGGAGAAGGCCGGCATCCTGAAACCCGGGATTCCGGTCGTCTCGGGTCTGCTGCGACCCGAGGCGGCACGGGTCATCCGGGCGCGGGCGGCGGAGGTCGGGGCCCCGCTGATCACCTGGGGTGGGTCCTTTCATGTCGACCGCATCGGCGGTCCCCGGCCGGGGCGGAACGGATTCGTCTTCCGGCAGGCCGCCAACGACGGTCGCCCGGGTTTCGAGGTCGCCGCGGAGCTCGCTGTGCCCGGCAGAGCGGCCGTCGGAAACGCCGCGCTGGCCATCGCCTGTGTCCGGGCCCTCGGCGTCCATTCCGATGCGGCGCTTCGCGAAGCGATCCCCGCGGCGCTCGCGGATTGCCGCCTTCCCGGGCGAATCGAGACCCTCGAGCACGATCCCCGGGTGATCGTCGATGCGGCCCATACGGCCGAGTCCGCGCGTGCCCTGGCGGAAGCGCTGACGACGCTCGCTCCGGACGGGGTCGATCTCCTGCTCTCGGTTTCGAGCGACAAGAATCGCGATCTCGTGCTCGGCGCCCTCCTGCCCTGCGCCCGTCGCGTCTGGGTGACGCGTGCCGAACCGATCCGGTCGATGCCCGCGGACGCGTTGGCGCGCCACGTCTCGCGGCTCGATCCGACAAGACGGGTCGAAGTGGTCGAGGACGCGGAAGAGGCCGTGGAGCGGGCACGGGGGGGACTCGAAGAAGGTCGTCGGCTCTGCGTGACCGGATCGATCTACCTCGCGGGGATCGCGCGGCGCGTGCTGCGGCCGGGCTGAAGGCCGAGCGGGGACCCGTCGTCGGGGTCAGCGCGGCCGCATGCCCATCTCGCGTCGGACCTCGTCGTAGATGGTCAGCAGGGAGAGGGTGCTGGGCTTCGGCGGGCGGGGCGGGGCGTTCCGTCGAAGTCGTCGTGCGCCGCCGCGAAGTCCCGCGATCGACCGCCGGATGCGTTTCCGGATCGTCGGGAAGTCCGAGATCTCGTTTCTCGCCAGCCAGAGCGTCTGCAGTTCGTCGAGCTGGTTCGTCTGTTCTTCCGCGAGCCCTTCGAGCTGTCGTGCGAGCCGGAGACGACGACTGCGATCGAGGCCTTCCGGATCGCGGCGCCACTCGTTGTACGAAAGCGCTGCGAGACTCTTCTCGATCGCGAAGCGGGTCGCCGAGGCGGCCCAGGCGAATTCCCTGCGTGCGAGGCCTTTGAAATCCCCCCCGGCTTCCGCGAGGCCCAGCGCCTCGATCCTTCGGATCACGGGGTCGATCCTGCGGGCGCTGCGCTCGAGCGCAGCGCGTTCGGCATGCTGGAGGAAGAAGCTCCGACCCAGGGCGTCGAAGTAGAGGTATTGCAGGGCCGATCCGTTCATGACGCGGAATCCGGCGTCGTGGATCGCGCCCAGCCGGCGATGGAGCCGACCCAGGATCGCATCCTCCTCGGCAAAGACCTGACGGCCGAAAGCCCAGTCGAAATAACGGTCATCCACATCGCCCGACCACGCCTGCTGCGCGCCCCATGCATAGGCGTGGAAGGACACGCCGAGGGCGTTGTAGTGGCCGAAATCGCCCCAATCCGTGTTCAACAATCCCTTCGCGCCATGTCGCCGGCCGGCCTCGGCCCAGCGTGCGATGTTCGAGCAGGCATTCCCGACTCGCGGAAAGAGACAATTCCACGTCGACGTGCCGGGGCAGGCCCAGGTCTCGAACCCCCTGCGTCGCAGCCGGCCGATCCGATCGGCATCGAAATCGGCCTCGTACCACCAGTCGAGCAGCACGATCCCGCGTCCCAGTCGGGCAAGCTCTTCGGGATGCTTGTGCGCGAAATCCGCCCAGATCATCAGCTGTTTGCCATGGGCCTTCGAGAGTCGTTCGAGTCTCCGGACGTGATCGGTGAAGAGCGCGCCCGGCGACCGTCGGGGGCTTCGCGAGACCGACGAACCGCTTCCGAGATCGAAGGGTTCGTCGCAATTCGCGTTGAAGCGCGTCGATCGGAAGAGGGGAAGGAATTCGTCGTAGAGATCCGACAGCAAGCGGATCGTTCCGGGATGGCCGGGCGAAACCGACCAGTGTCGTTCGCTCTCGGCGAGTCCAGCGTATCGGTCGATCGAAAGCACGCGCTCCATGTGTCCGAGGGATTG